>JBBSMS010000104.1:0-11995 GCA_038233055.1 Nitriliruptorales bacterium | reverse complement strand
GACGCCCTGGTCGACGAGTCGTGGGACGACGAGGTCGCCGCCGACACCGACCTCGCGCTCGAGGCGGCCGGCAAGGACGTCGGGACGCCCATCATGCAGTTCGACCCGCCCGACGGCCCGGGCTTCTTCGGACCGGTGATCTCGCGGTTGCCGTCGGACGAGCGCGCGGTGGACCTGTGGGGCCACGTCGTCGGCCTGGCCGGGTTCGCCGGCTTCGCGGAACTGAAGCGGTCCCTTCGGGAGCAGCCACAGTTGCGCGCGCTGGGGGTCGCCGAGGACGAGGTCGGACTGGTCGAGGACTGGCACGGGGGCAGCCGGCGCCAGAAGCACGAACGTGGCTGAGCTGGCCGCCGCCCACCGCGACGGTTCGTCGGGGTCGATCCTGTCGATGGGCGCCCGTGGCTCCATCGGTCCAGTCGGTCAGCCGTGGCCCGGACTCAGCCGAGCAGGGCCTTGGCGTGGGCGACGACGTTGTCGACGTTGATGCCGAGCCTGTCCAGGGCTTCCTCGCCGGGGGCCGACTCGCCGAAGCGGTCGATGCCGATCGAGTCGTCGGCCCAGGTCGCCCACCCGAAGGTCGCGCCGGCCTCGACTGACAGCACCGGGACGTCGTCGGGCAGCACGGCGCGCTGGGCGTCGTCGTCCTGGGCCGCGAAACGGTCCCACGACGGCATCGACACCACCCGCGCGGCGATGTCGTCGCCGGCCAGCACCTCGGCCGCCTCGACGCACAGTGAGACTTCGGACCCGGTGCCCAGCAGCACCACGTCCGGGGCCCCGTCCGTGTCACGCACGATGCCGGCACCGGGCTCGACGGCGCTGCCGTCGGTCGTGACGGTGACACCCTGTCGGGTCAGGACCAGCACGGTCGGACCGTCGTGGGCCAGCGCGACCTCGAAGGCCGCGGAGACCTCGTTGGCGTCGGCCGGCCGGATCACCTGCAGGCCCGGCATCCCGCGCAGGCTCGACAGCTGCTCGACCGGCTGGTGGGTCGGCCCGTCCTCCCCCACGCCGACGGAGTCGTGGGTGTACAGGAAGATGGCCCTGGCGCGCGAGATCGCCGCCATGCGGACCGGCGGGCGCATGTAGTCCAGGAAGACGAAGAAGGTCGCGCCCAGCGGGATCACCCCACCGTGCTTGGCCATGCCGACCAGCGCCGCGCCCATGCCGTGCTCGCGGACGCCCCAGTGGAACTGGCGCCCGCCGGGGTTGTCGGCGTCGTGGATCCCGTCGACGTCCAGCTTGGTGCCGGTTGATCCGGTCAGGTCGGCCGACCCGACCAGCAGCGACGGGATCTCGCTGCCGACCGCGTCCAAGACGGCCTGGATGGCCTTGCGGGTCGCCAGTTCCTCGCCGTCGTCCCAGGTGGGCAACAGTTCGGTCCAGTCCTGAAGCCCGGTCCGGTCCCACGCGGCGATCCAGGCCGGGTCGTCGGCGACCTCGCCCAGCGACTCGGCCCAGGCCTCGCGGGCCGCCTCCCCGCGACGGGCGGCATGCTCGCGGTAGGACTCCACCAGCGAGCCGGGAACGAAGAACGGCTCGTCGGGGATGCCCAGCACCTCCTTGGTGCGGGTGATGTCCTCGGCGTCGAAGGCCAGCCCGTGCGCGGCGTGGTCGTCGGTGTGGTCCGGCGACGGCGTCCCGATGTGGGTGCGCAGGCGGATCAGGGTGGGACGGTCGGTTTCCTTGGAGGCCAGCAGTGCCTCCTCCAGAGCGTCCTGGTCGTCACCGATGTCGCCGACGTCCTGCACATCCCAGTGGTAGGCCTCGAAGCGGGAGACCATGTCGGTGTGGCGCGCCAGCGAGGTGTCGCCGTCGATGGTGATGCGGTTGTCGTCGAAGATGACGGTGAGGTGACCGAGGCGGAGGTGGCCGGCGATCTCGGCGGCCTCGTGGCTGACCCCCTCCATCAGGCAGCCATCGCCAGCGATCGCCCAGATGTGGTGGTCGATCGCGTCGGCGCCGAAGCGTGCTCGCAGCCAGCGTTCGGCGACGGCCATCCCGACCGCGTTGCCGAAGCCCTGGCCCAGCGGTCCGGTCGTGACCTCGACGCCGACGGTGTGGCCGGCCTCGGGGTGGCCCGGGGTCTTGGACTCCCACTGGCGGAAGTCCCGCAGGTCGTCCAGTTCGAGCCCGTAGCCAGTGAGGTACAGCATCGAGTACTGCAGGATCGACGCGTGCCCGGCGGACAGGACGAAGCGGTCGCGGTCGACCCACGACGGGTCGTTCGGGTCGTGCTTCATGACCCGGCTGTAGAGCACGTGGGCCAAGGGTGCCAGCGCCATGGCCGTGCCCTGGTGGCCGCTCGAGGCGGCGAACGGGGCATCCATGGCGAAGCCGCGGATCACGGGGATCGCGGCGGCGAGGCTGGTGGCGGTGGCGGCGTCGGACACGATCGGGCCTTGGGACGAGGGACGGGTGACGGGGGACCTGTTCCGGTCGAGCCTACGCGGGGCCGCGGCACCGGTTGACAGTCCACTCGTCCGCAACGATGATGCAGGCAGGAGACGACTCGGCGGGCGCGTGGCCGTCGCGTGCCCCTCGGGAGGTCGTGATGGAGCGGGCGGTCGTGCTTGTCGGGGTCCGTCGGTCCGGGGGGCTGCCGGAACTGCAGGCGGTCGAGGCTGGCCTGGACGCCATGGCCGAGTGGGCATCGACGCAGGGCATCCCGGGCGACCTGGTCGTGGAGTTGAGCGACCGGGACGGCCAGTCGGTCACCGCCGCGGCGATCACCACGGCGATCGCCGACCTGGTGGAGCGGCCCTCGCTGGTGCAGTTGGTGGTGTACTTCGCCGGCCACGGGGTCAACAACGGCCACAGCGAGTACTGGCTGCTGTCGGGGGCGCCGGCCAACGCCAACGAGGCCGTGAACGTGGCCGGCAGCGCGCTGCTGGCCGAGCGCTGCCACGTCCCGCACGTCGTCCTGGTGTCCGATGCCTGCCGCACGGCCCCGGCAGGCATCCAGGCCCAGAGCGTCACCGGGTCTCTGGTCTTTCCCAACACCGACCCGATCGGGCCAGCCTCCTCGGTGGACCAGTTCTACGCCTGCCTGCTGGGGTCGCCGGCGAACGAGATCGCCGACAAGGACGAGGCCGCCCGCGTCTACCAGTCGCTGTACACCCAGGTGCTGGTCGAGGCGTTGCGGGGGGACCACCGTGACTTGCTCGACCCGCCCGGCGGCGCAGGATCCGACGGTGGCGCCGGTGCCTTCGTGCGTCCGTGGCCGCTCAAGCGAGGGCTGCCCGGCCTGGCGGTGGCGCGACTGAAGGACTCCGGAGCCTGGATGACGGTCAGCCAGGAGCCCGATGCCAAGATCACGTCCGACCCCATGGCGGCGTGGGTGTCCCGGGTCGAGGTACACGGATCGGGCGACGATGCGGCCGACGACGAGGTGCGGGCGCCCACGCGCGGTGGCGGACCGACCCGCGGTGGCGGACCTGGGGTCCGGGCGCCGGGACAGGACCTGGGGTCGCGGGTCGCGCGCGAGGTCGCCGACGTGCTGGACGGGCGCAATCCCGCGCGCCGCGCGAGCCGCGAGCGCCCCAGCCGGGACTTCCGGGACGCGACCGCGACGCTGGGGTCGGACTACGGGCCACGCAGTTTCGAGTCGGGGGTCGGGGTCAAGGTCCGGGGCACCCGGGTGGTGGACGCACGTGCCTGGGGTGCCCGGTCCGAGATGCTGGGTGACGACCTGGTGCGGCTCTGGCCCGACGTCGTGGGGGCCGAGGGCGAGGTGGCCGGGACGGCGCTGGTCGTGGTCGAGGAAGGCGCGGTCCTGGTGCCGGCGATCCGCGGCTTCCTGGTCGGGGTGACGGTCAGCGACGGGCAGGTGGTGGACCTGGCCTGGGAGCCGATGTCGACGACCGACCGCGCGGCCGAGTGGGAGGACCCTGACGGTCCCTTCCGCGCGCTGCGGTCGCGCCTGGCCACCGCTGCCGCCTACGGGGTCGACCCCGTGCCGGAGGACCGGACCGACGAGGTGCGTGACTGGATCCTGGACGGGCTGCGTCTGGATCCGTCGGTCGCGGTGTACGGCGCGTGGTTTTTGCGTGACCGCGGCCGGGCCGAGGATGTCCGGGCCGTGCGCAACCGCGTCGTCGAGGTCTTCGGGACCACCTTCGCCGACCTCGAACTGCTGGCTGACGCGCCGGTGCCCGGGGACGCCGCCGCGCCCGGCCTGCCCCTGCTCGGACGTGGATGGGCGACGTTCGACGTGCTGGCCGCCCCCCATCCGGCACCCGGCCTGGCCGGCGGTCGGGTGCCGTCGACCTGGACGATGTATCGCACGGACCAGGTGCCGACTCTGGTGTCAACGATGGACGCCGCGGATGCCCTGCCGCGACGCGTCCCGGCCCTGCTTCCCGACCCCTGACCGGGGGCCGGGGAGCGGGGTCGCCACATCCGTGGGTCCGATGGCGGGCCCGATCGACGAGCGAGGAACGACGATGAGGACGCTGGTGTTGGTGCACGGTCGTGCACAGGAGTTCAAGGACGCGGTGGAACTGAAGGCCCAGTGGGTCGACGCGCTGCACGCGGGCCTGCGGGCGGCGGGCATCGACGACAAGGTCCCCGACGAGCGCATCCGGTTCGCCTACTACGGCCAGACGCTGCACGACCTGGTGTCCGGTGATCCCGCCAACGCCGCCGCGGTGATCGTGCGCGGTGACGGCCCCCAGGAGGCGTCCGAGGCCGCGTTCGTCCATGCCGTGCTGCAGGAGGTGGCCGAGGAGGCCGGGGTCACCGACGACGAGGTCCGGGAGGAACTGGACGACCCGGCGATCGAGCGTGGCCCGCTCAACTGGACGTGGGTCCGTGGGCTGGCAACGGTGCTCGACCGGCACGTTCCCGGTGCCAGCATGACCACGGTGGCGTTGACCACCAAGGACGTGCACCGCTACCTCACCAACGCGGCCGTCCGCAGCGTGATCGACGACGGTGTCCGCCAGGCGATGCCGGACGACGGCGAGGCGGTGGTCGTGTCGCACTCGCTGGGGACCGTCGTGGCCTACAACCTGCTGCGGCGGGAGTCGCAGGCGGCCGGGTGGACGGTCCCGTTGCTCGTCACCCTGGGGTCGCCGTTGGGGGTGACGGCCATCCGCAACGCCTTGCGGGCATTGCGTCCGATCGCCACGCCAGACGGCGTCGGCACGTGGTTCAACGCCTATGACCCGCAGGACATCGTGTCGCTGTATGCGCTGGATGCCGCGCACTTCCCGGTCGACCCGGCCATCGACAACCACGGCGGCGTCGACAACCCCACGTCGAACCAGCACGGCATCAGCGGCTACCTCGGCGACCCCACGGTCGCCCGCCGCATCCACGAGGCCCTGACCGCCTGATCCCGCATGCTGCTCCCTGTCACCGCGTTGCCAGCCTCCGATCGCCCGACCCCCCGACCACCTCCGACCCCCCGGCCGCGCCGTCCGGCCCCGAACGTGATGTGAGTTGCGCGTCCTGATGTGGGTTGCGTGCTCCAGGTGGACGGAACTCACATCACGGCGCGGAAGTCACATCGGGATGAGGCGTCGAACGAGGAGGTGAGGTGTGTTCGGGCCGTTAGGGTGGCGGTCCCCACCGGTGGCGCCGGGCTGCGGGTGGGTGGTCGGGGGGCTGGCGTGGACATCAAGGGCAACGCGGCGGCGCCGTTCTTCTGGGCTGGCTTCGGCGGGACCCTCGTACGCTACGAGGTGGAAGGCCGACTCGCGTTGCGCAAGGGCCTGGAGCCATTCGAGTGGTCCATGGCCCGCTTGCAGCGCTCGCTGGTGACCGCCTTCCGGGCGTGCGGTGCCGACATCGTGGTGGAGCGTGATCCGGCGGTGGCGGAGCACACGGCCTACCTCATGATCAGCAACCACCAGTCACTGCTCGACATCCCGCTGATCGGCGGGGTCCTGTTCTCCAACCTGCCCAAGTACGTGGCGAAGAAGGAGTTGGCCTCCGGGATCCCGGCGATCTCGTTGAACCTGCGGCACGGCCAGCACGCGGTGATCGACCGCGCGGACCCCACCCAGGCGATCAGCGAGATCGTCGGCCTGGGGGAGCGGTCACAGGCCCGTGGCACGTCCGCGGTCATCTTCCCGGAGGGCACCCGGTCCCGGGACGGCCACGTCAAGCGCTTCAAGCAGCGCGGGGCCCGGACCCTGCTGGCGGCCGCCCCGGACCTGCCGGTCGTCCCGATCGCGCTGACCGGCTCGTGGCGCTTCAACACCATCCCGCCCTACCCGGTCGGCGAGCAGGTGTTCGTCCGCATCGGCGCACCCATCGCCCGGGTCGACCGCGACGACAAGGCGGTCCTGGCCGAGGCCGAAGCCTGGATCCGCGCCCACGTCGACGAGACTGACGCTCCCGACCCCGCCACCTCCTGACCCCCGGCCCCGGCCCCATCCCCGACCACGCCGCCCCCGACGACACCTGGCCCACCCCCGGAAGCGCTGTGCCGAGTGGGTGTGGATTCGGCAGCATCCTGCCGGATCCACACCCACTCGACGTGGGGTGGTGGGGGAGGTGGGAGGGTGAGGGGCCAGGGGAGGTTGGAGGGTGGGGGCAGGGGAGGTTGGAGGGGGGTCTACAGGGGTGGGGTGTAGCGGCCGTCGACGGCGGTCCAGCCACCGTCGACCATCAACTCGCTGCCGGTGACGAACGACGATGCCTCCGAGGCCAGGAACACGCATGGGCCGACCAGTTCCTCGGGGCGCGCCCACCTCCCCAGCACCGACTTGTCGGCGTAGGCCCGGGCCCAGTCGGGATCGGCCTTGATCTGGTCGGTCAGTGGAGTCTCGACGATGCCGGGGGCGATCGCGTTGACGCGCACGCCCGCCGGTCCCAGTTCGGCCGCCAGGGTCTTCACCAGTTGGACGACCCCGGCCTTGGTCGCGGCATAGACGCCCTGCCCCGGTTCGACCACGGTCGAGCGGATGGACGAGAACACGACGATGCTGCCGTGCCCGGCATCCGCCATCGATCGTCCGAACGACTGCAGCAGGTGGAAGGTGCCCCGGAGGTTCAGGTCGATGACGCGGTCGAACTCCTCGGCGGTGTAGTCCAGGATCGTCTTGCGGACGTTGACCCCGGGCGTCACGACCAGCGCGTCCGGGGCACCCACGTCGTCGGCCAGCGCCCGGACACCGGCGGCATCGAGGATGTCCACCACGGCCGGCCGCGCCGACCCGCCTTCCGCGGTGATCGCCTGCGCGGTGTCGGTGGCCCAGTCCTCGCGGTGGTCGGCACAGACCACGTCGGCGCCGTGTGCGGCCAGTCCGATCGCGCAGGCCTCACCGATGCCTCGCCCGGCGCCCACCACCACTGCGGTCGTGCCGGCCAGGTCGAACGTGGTGCCGTTCATGAGCGCTCCAGTGATCAGGGGGTTTCGAGGCGGTAGACCCGTCCTTCGCCCGGGCGGATGTCCTTGATGCGGTGGAAGTAGCGGAGATGCCGCGCTCGCCGAACTCCTCGGCAAGCGCCTTGCCGGTCTCGGACTTGCCGCTGCCCGATTCGCCGGCGACGGTCATGGTGAATCGACGCGACATGCCCGCAACCTCGTCGACGAGGTAGTCGACGGTCGCCCGCGCCGCTCGCCGGTGTTCCGCACCCACGAGGATGATGTCTCCGCGCACTGGTGCTCTCCCTGGTCGGTGGCCGGGTCAGCCGTGCCGCTCAGCCGACCGTGGGCGGCCATGCTAGGAGTTGGCAACGCGGTCGTGGCCCACGACGAGCCACCGTGGCGGCCCCGGGCAGACGGGGTTGAATCCTGACTGACCGGTCAGTACGCTTGGGGGACATCTTCGGCCCGGGAAGGTCCTCCATGCGCAGCCTCACCGACGTCCAGCCCCTGACCCCGCAGTTGACCAACGAACAGGTCATCGAGCGGCTCAAGGCCGATCGACTCGTCGAGGGCCCCCAGCACGCCTCGGAGGACTACATCGAGGCGCTGACGCGGACCCTGATCGTGTCGGCTGACACCGAACTGATCTCGGCCCCCAGCTATCTCGGTGCGGCCGCGGACGCACCCGACACGTCGTCGTACATGTCGGTGATCTCGATCGTGCAGGACGAGTTGGGCCATGCCCACATCGCCTACCGGATGCTGCGCGACCTGGGCGTGGACGTGGACGAACTGGTCTACGGCCGCCGTCCCGAGGAGTTCAAGTACCCGTACGCGTTCGACGTCCCGCTTCAGACGTGGGAGGAGATGATCGTCGCCAACGCGTTCTACGACCGGGCAGGGTTCGTGTTGCTGTCCGACGTGTTCGGCCACACCACCTACGTGCCGTGGAAGCGCGCGCTGGTCAAGGTCGACCGCGAAGAAACCTTCCACCTCCGCCACGGCGAACGGTGGATCAAGAAGCTCGCCAAGGACGACGACTGGCACCGCAAGATCCAGGCGGCGATGGACTGGATGTTCATTCTGACGCTGGAGTGGTTCGGGCTTCCGGACGACCTCAAGAAGCACGGCGGCCAGTTGTCCTACGGTCTCAAGGGCCAGACCAACGACGAACTGCGCCAGACCTGGATGTCGGCCACCGTCCCGTTCGCCGAGGAACTCGACTTCGACGTGCCCGCCCACCTGGATGAGGAGACCGGCGAGTACGTGATCGACTGCGACTTCCCGCTCGCCTTCGACCCGGAGAAGAAGGAGTGGGACCACGGCAAGGGCGAGGTCAGCTGGGACGACGTGATCGCCCGTTGGCGTGCCAAGGGTCCCGCCAACCAGCGCTTCGTCGGGTCCCTGCAGCGCGGTCACCGGATGCTGCTGGACGCGGCATGACGGCGACGCTGCCCGCCCCCACCCCGCCCGACGACCGGACGGCGGTGACCGACCCAGCCGTCGCCGGTTCGCATGCCTCCGGCGGCGCAGAACGAGCGGAGCGAGTTCTGCAACCTGACGAACGGAGCGGGTCAGGCGACGCCGACCTGGCCGCCCGCGTGCTTGACGTGCTGGCAACCGTCGAGGATCCCGAGTTGCCCGTCGGCCTGGTCGACCTCGGCCTGGTCCGGCGCCTGCACGTGACCGACGGTCGCGTCACGGTCGGCCTGACCTACACCTCGCTGGCGTGCCCGTGCGTGGAGATGATCCGTGAGGACGTCCACGAGGCCGTGTCGGCCATGGACGGGGTGGTGTCGGTCGAGGTGGAGGACATCCTCGAACCGTGGTCGCGCGACGACCTCACCGACGTCGGCCGGGCCATGCTCCGCACCGTCGCGGTGGTGTGACGATGGGCGCCGACCGGACCATCCGTTCGTGGGAGGTGTTCGCGCGCCACAGCCGCGAACCCGCCCTCCACCACGTGGGGCAGGTGCAGGCCGCCGATGCCAGCGACGCCAGCGTGTTCGCCTACACCCTCTACGACGAGCGCCGCTGGGACGAGATGTTCGTCGTCGAGGGCGGCGACGTGATGGTGCTCAAGGAGGTCGAGTGACCATGGCTCTCCACCACGTCTACGCCCGCACGGAGTTCGGTGAACCGCTCGCCCGCCTGGGCGGCGTGGAGTCCGACGACACCCCCGACCTGGCGACCGCCGTCGCCGTCGGACCCGAACATCTCGACGACGACGAGGAGGCCGAGGCGGATCCCGACTGGCTGGAGGTCGTCACCATCGCCGACGACGCGCTGGTGTGGGTCATCCGCGACGGCGACCTGACCGGACCCGCTGCCCAGGCCATGGCCGAGGAGGTCGCCCAGTGAGCACCGACACCGACACCACGACCGACGCGGACGCGGACGAGGCCCACGAGGGCGAGGTTCCCGAGGGCGCGGTCCCCGCGGACGCGGTCGACGACCCCGTCACCCAGGGGCTGGTCAACCTGCTGGTCGTCATCGGCGACAACAAGTACTTCCTGGGTCGGCACCTGTCGCAGTGGTCGGTGGGCGCCCCGGGGCTGGAGGCCGCAGTCGCGGTCGCTGCCGTGTCCCAGGGCCACCTCGGCCAGGCCCGCGCGCTGTTCCCGTTCGTCGACGACCTCATCGAGGGCATCGAGATCGGCACGCCCGACACGGGCCGGAGCCGGCGCTACAACATGGTTTGCCTGGACGACGAGTTCGCCTCCTGGCCCCAGGCCGTCGCGACCCTGTTGCTGGTGGACCCGGCCTTGGACATCATCCTGCGGGCGCTGGAGGACACCCAGGAGGAACTGGAACGCCGCATCGGGCGTGTGCTGGAGGAGGCCCAGTTCCACGCCTCGTTCGCGATGGGACGGGTTTTGGCGCTGCTGGACGCCTACCCCCAGTCGCGGCCCGAACTGGCCGAGCACCTGGCCAGCGTGATGGACGAGGTGCTGGCGTGGTTCGGGCCGTCGGGCGAGGCCGGCGTGGCGGCCATGAAGGAGGCCGGCCTGTTGACCATCGACAACGACGAGATGCGCCAGGCCTGGCTGGACGTCGTCGGACCGGTGCTGGTCGACAACGGCCTGGCCGAGGACCTGGGCGTGTCGGGCGGGCCGGGAGACTGGACCCACCCCGAGATCCCGTGGGACCGGTTCAACGCCCTGCAGCGTCGCCTCGACGGATGACCGACCACCCGTGTCCCCACCCGTGTCCATGGTGCGGTGGGACCGCCACCGCTCGCATCGGTGATGCCGGGTCGTTGCTGATGACCGAGCAGTGGTTCTGCGACGACTGCTCGTCAGCGTTCGAGGTGATCCGCAAGCGCGGGTCCGACCCGCTCCGCCCGTCCGCAGGCGGTGGGCCCGTCGTCTCGACGGGACCGCGCGACGCCGATCCGGGGACCGACGACGGAGCCACGTCGTGACCGTCGGGCTCGTGATCACCACGACCGACGATGGCGTCCGCTGGTTGCGACTGGACCGGCCGGACGCCCGAAACGCGATCGACCTCGACCTGCAGGCCGCGCTGGCCACCGCGCTGGACGCTGTCGCGGCCGACGACGACATCCGCGCGGTCGTGCTGACCGGGACCGATCCCGCGTTCTGTGCCGGCGGCGACCTCGGCCGCTTCACCGGGGACCGCGACCACGTCGCCTTCCGGCGCGCGAGCCAGGCGCTGACCGACGTCGTCGAGCGACTGGAAGCGTTGGACCGCCCGGTGGTCGCGGCCATCAACGGGCTGGCCACGGGTGTCGGCACGCAGTTGGCACTGGCCTGTGACGTCCGCATCGCGGCCGTGGAGGCCCGGTTCGTGTCGCGCGAGGGCCACCTCGGCCTGCTGCCCGGCCACGGTGGGCTGACCCGGTTGCTCACGCTGGCCGGGGCCGGGGCCGCCCGCGACCTGGCCCTGGGCGGGCTGACCCTGGACGCGGTCCGCGCCCACCAGTTGGGACTGGTGTCGGAGGTGGTCGCGCGCGAGGACCTGGACGAACGCGTGACGGAGGTGGTGGGGTCGATCCTGCGACGCGGGGGTGAGGCCTACGCCGTCGCCAAGCACGTGCTGCGAGTGGCGACCGCCGCGCAGATGGCCCCCGGTCTGGCCGCCGAGACCCTCGGGCAGTCCTTGCTGGCCACCACCGACGACCACCACGTCCGTCTCGACCGCGCCCGGAACCGCTGAACGGTCCGCATCGCTCGGCGGGCGGGGCGCTACGGCCACCACGCGCCTCGTCGCCGTTCAGCCGCCGTGGCCGTCCACGTCCGGCAGGGCGAGCCACGCGTCCCAGGTCAGGTCCCGACCGACGAACCTGGGTGTCGCGAGTGGCCACTCCTCGACGATCCAGCGCGGAACGAACACATCAAGCGCACGCTCCAGCGGCGAGCCGACCAGTTCGTCGACCACCCACCACGAGATCTCGGCATCCGCTCCCACCTTCTCGGGTGGGTCGACGTAGACGCACCCCAGCAGCGCGGTTTCCCTGCCATCGAACAGGGCATAGTTGAAGGAGTCATGGGTGACCATCTCGGCGGCGTGGCGGGCGAGGTCGTCGCGGTCCTGCTGCGGCGTCATCGTGGCTGGTGGCCAGCCCCATGCCGCGCCGTAGATCGACCACAGACGCTCGCGCGACCCCATCACGGCCACCATGTCGAGGTCGACGTCACTGGCCCGGATCGG
>JBBSMS010000103.1:0-12033 GCA_038233055.1 Nitriliruptorales bacterium | reverse complement strand
CATCGGTCGGATCCGTAGCGCCGCTCGCGGGTTCCAGGACCCCAAGGCGTTCATCACCATGATCATGCTTGAACGTGCCGACCTGGCACCCGACATGCCCTGGAGAGCCGCCGCATGACCCACGGCACCGACAGTTGTCCCGGAAACACGACCACGACACCCGGACCCCAGCACGGCCGACAACCCCTGACCAGCACCCCAACCGCTTGCCACAGGTAGCGCACCGCCGGCCGCCGTTGCAAAACTAGGCGTCGATTCAAAACCCATGGGTTTCTGGTGGAGGTTGTGAAGGGATTCTGGCGGCCTCAATCAATGACAAGGTGACGGAGACCGAGCGGGTCGAGCTGGTGCGGCTGCGGCGCGACAACGCCCAGCTGCGCATGGAGAAAGAGATCCTGAAAAAAGCGGCGGCCTTCTTCGTGACGGAGTCGACGAAGTGAGCAGGTTCCACTTCATCGACCAGGAGCGGGCGTGGTATCCGGTGAACCTGCTGTGTCGGCTGCTCAAGGTGTCCCGCTCGGGCTTCTACGCCTGGCGTGGCCGGCCGCCCTCGGCCAGACAGGTCGCCGACGAGGTCCTGACCGAACAGATCCGTGGGTTCCACAAGGCCTCGCGGGCCACCTACGGCGCGCCACGCATCCACGCCGACCTGGCCGATGCCGGGATCCGGGTGGGCCGCAAGCGGGTGGCCCGGCTGATGCGCCAAGCTGGCCTGCAGGGGGTGCATCGGCGTGGCTGGCGCAACACCACCCGTCGTGACCCCGACGCCGGGCCGGCCCCAGACCTGTTGGGCCGGGACTTCACCGCCACCGCCCCAGATCAGAAGTGGGTCGCGGACGTGACCTATGTCCCGACCGTGGCCGGTTGGCTGTACCTGGCGACGGTGCTCGACACGTTCTCGCGTCGGATCGTGGGCTGGTCGATGGACACCCACCGCAAGACCCAGCTGGTCGTGGACGCAGTAGCGATGGCGGTGACCAACCGCGACGGACACGTCGCCGGGGTCATCCATCACTCCGACCAGGGTGGCGAATACACGTCTCGGGATCTCGAGGTTGCGCTGCGTCGCCACGGTGTCGCCGCGTCGATGGGGTCGGTCGGAGACTGTTTCGATAATGCCATGGCCGAGTCGTTCTTCGCCACCCTGGAGACCGAACTGTTCTGGGCCCAACCGGGCCGACGGTTCGACAGCCACCGGCACGCCCGGCTGGAGATCTTTGACTACATCGAAACCTTCTACAACCGCCGCCGCCGGCACACCTCGATCGGCAACATCGCCCCGGTCACGTTCGAACACTGCTACAACCAGACCATCGAGCTGGCAGCATGACGTCAACCGAAACCAGGTGTCCACCAAAGCGGGTCAGCTCCATCCGCTACCGAGGGATCGACCGCAACCAACTCTCTGGCTGTCCCACCGCGCCACCGCGGTCAACCTCACACGCCTGGTCAACCTCGGGCTGGCCCACACCACCACCGGATGGGCCCTGCTCGACCCCGCCTGACAGGCTGAACCGGGTCAGTGGGCCCCGGCAGTCTCAAGGAGAGGCGTCTCTACGGCGTGAAGCCACCTGCGCGGCCGGACTTTCACTCTCGCTGCCGGCTCCTCGGTCCGAGATCGACCGGGACCCGAACCAAACCTACGACCTATCTGCCATCCTGTCGATGGCATGTTCAGCAGTCTCCTAGGAGTCCAACTACAACTGTCGGCCACGTCCCGCTCACCACCCCGCCCGCAGCGAAGAGGTGCTCGGCGGCCCCCTCAGCTCAGGCGGACGCGAACAGCTCCAGGGCGTTGCCGTCCGGGTCGCGGAGACTCAGCGCGCTTCCGTACTCCGCGTCCTGCACCCCGCTGTGGCTGACGTCGAGACCGTCCAGGTGCTCGACCCACGCCAGCAACTCCTCGCGGGAGTCGCAGGCCAGGGCGAGGTGGTCGAGCCCGGGTGTGGTGGGGTCGAAGGGCTGACCGCTGCCCGTGTCGTGCTGGGTCAACCCCAGGTGGGAGCCGCCGGGCAACGCCAGCAGACGTCGTACGAAGGGTCCGTCGTCCAAGCTGGCGCTCGGCTCCAGGCCCAGGACCTCCTCGTAGAACCTCAGGCTGGCTCCGAGGTTCGTCACGGTCAGGGCAATATGGTCGATGCCGGAGATACGGGGCACGCGGTTCCTCAGGGTCGGGCAGAGCGGGAGCGATCAGGGCCGACCTCAAGTTATCCGGCCCCTGGCTGGACCAGGCGGCCCGTCATGATGTCCGATGCTGCACCGTCATCCCTTCCTCAGCCTGCTGACCCTGGCCTACCTCGGCCTGATCGGCTGGCGTTCGTGTCTGCCGACGGGCCGACTGGATCCGGTCGGTGGGCGCTGAGCGTTCCCCCGACGCGATCGTGTGTCTGGACACCTTCCACCTGGTGAGTTGGGCCACGGGCGCGGTCGATGAGGTCCGCCGGACCGGTGGCTGGCATGGGCGTCCCGGTCCAAACTCGCCCCGTTCGTCAAGCTCGCACGCACCATCCGCCGCTATCGCGACTCCATCGGGGCCACCATCGAGTGGAAGCTGACCAACGACATCGCTGAGTCCGACAACGCCGCGATCGGCCGGATCCGCGGAGCCGCCCGAGGCTTCCAAGACCCCACCGCGTTCATCACCATGATCATGCTCGAACGTGGCGGCCTCACCCGACCTCTCCTGGACGACCCCGTCATGACCCACGGCACCGACAGTTGTCCCGAATTTTGGACATCGCCGGCTTTCGAGCGACATCGAGGCCTACGCAGTCGAGGGGATCGCCTACCCTCCGCAATGGCCTCCGTTCTTGTAGTTGGCACGGATACCATGCACTACATGACCCATCCCACCAGTCTCCGCCTGCCCAAGCACGTCAAGGCTCGTCTCGACTTGGCTGCGACCCGTGCGCATGACACTCCCTCCGCGGTGGCGGTTCGGTTGATCGACGAGGGGCTTCGCATGGCCGACCACCCGGGCGTGACGTTCCACGACAGCCCGGCACACGGCCGCGTCGCGCAGTTGGCCGGCGGGCCCGACGTCGCCGAGGTCATCGACGTGCTGACCGGGCTGGACGTCCATGGCGAGGAACGGATCACCGAAACGGCCGAGTGGTTCGGCATCCATCCCTCCCGGGTGCGGGTTGCGCTCGGGTACTACACGGCGTTCCGCGACGAGGTCGACCGGCAGGTGGATCGGCGACATCGTGAGGCCGCCGAGGCGCGCGGGCGATACGTGGTCCAGCAAGCCGTGCTCGAGTGAGGGTGCTGCTCGACGAGATGCTGTCGGCCACCGTCGCACGGCAACTCCGTCGCCGTGGCCACGACGTGGTCGCCGTACAGGATGGTGACCTCGTCCACCTGCGGGGGATCGACGACTGCGCGCTGCTCGACCATGCCGCCAGCGACCAGCGAGCGGTCGTCACCGACAACGTCCCGGATTTCCTGCGCTGCCACCATGCCCGCATCGAGGATGGACGCTCCCACTTCGGCCTGGTGTTCTTCACCAACGACACGTTTCCGCGGCATCGCCACGACGCGTTCGTCGGTCGAGCCGTCACCGCCATCGACCGGGAACTCGCCGACCACCCCGGCGACGACGATTCGGCATGGATCCGTTGGCTCGGTAGCGGAGACTGACGAGCACCGCCGCCATGCGGCCAGGACTCGACGCTCGCGGGGGCTGTCACCGGAGGGGCCGTGGCGCGTATCCTGCCGGGCACGCGCACGTCACCCAGTTCCAGGAGCCCACGTGGGCCTGCTCGGCATCCGCCTGTTCGGTGATCCGGTCCTGCGCCAGGAGGCGCGGGAGGTCACTGACTTCGACCAGCGCCTGGCCCGGCTCGCCGCCGACATGCACCAGACGATGAACGCCGCCGAGGGCGTCGGCCTGGCCGCGAACCAGGTCGGGATCCTCAAGCAACTGTTCACCTGGGGGGTCAGCAGCGAGGAAGCCGAGCGCGGCAGCGTGGTCAACCCCATGCTGTTGGACACCTCCGAGGAGCTGCAGGAGGGCGACGAGGGCTGCCTGTCATTCCCCGGGCTGTTCTATCCACTGGACCGGCCGCTGCGGGTCGAGGTCGGCTACCGCGACCTCCACGGGGACGGCCACAAGGTCCAGCTCGAGGGCTTGTTCGCACGGATCTGGCTGCACGAGATGGACCACCTCAACGGGATCCTGTTCATCGACCACCTCGCTCGCCACGATCGCAAGTCGGCCCTGCGCGAGATGCGCCGCATCCGCACCGAACGGGGACTGGACGAGCCCGGCCAGGTCCGTCCAGGCGGGCTGCTGCTGGGCGGCGGCGCCCACTGATGAGGCTGGTCTTCTTCGGCACCCCCGACGTGGCGGTGCCCGCCCTCCACGCGTTCGTCGACGCCCCCGACGTGGACGTGGTGGCCGTCGTCACCAACCCGGACCGGCCGCGCGGGCGGTCGCGCACCCCGGTCGCGCCACCGGTCAAGGACGCCGCCGTCGCCGCCGGCATCGAGGTGTGGCAGCCGGAGCGGGGACCTGACGTCCTGGACGAGCTCGGGACCGCGGCTCCCGACGTGTGCGCGGTCGTGGCCTACGGCTCGATCCTGCCGCGGGCCGTGCTGGACGTCCCGACGCACGGCTTCGTCAACCTCCATTTCTCGCTGCTGCCGCGGTGGCGTGGCGCTGCCCCGGTGCAGCACGCGATCCGGGCCGGCGACGACGTCACCGGGTTGACCACGTTCGTGCTGGACGAGGGCATGGACACCGGACCGGTGCTCGATCGGGTCGAGATCCCGATCCACCCCGGCGAGACGACCGGCGACCTGCTGGACCGGCTGGCCGTGGCCGGCGCGCCGGTGCTGGTCGACTCGGTGCGGGCGCTGGTGGCCGGCGCGGTCCCCACCGCCCAGCCCACCGACGGCGTCACCATGGCGCCCCGGATCGATCCGCGGGACGTGCGGATCGACTTCCGCGAACCGGCCGCGGTGGTCTCCGCGCTGGTGCGGTCGGCGTCGCCGCGACCCGGGGCGCACACCACACGGGCCGGCGACCGCTTCAAGCTCTACGACGCCGTGGTGGCCGGCGGCCCGGCCGACCCCGTGGACACGGGCGAGGCGAGTGCGGGCGAGGCGAGTGCGGGCGACGACCCGCCGGCCCACGACCCGATGCAGGCACTCGGTGCCCCCGGTGAACTGTTGGTGGCCGATGCGGACGGGCTGGTGATCGCGTGCGGCTCGGGTGCCATCCGGACCACCCGGGTGCAACCGGCGGGCAAGCCGGTCATGGACGCGGTCGACTTCGTGAACGGGTACCAGCCGGATCCGGGCGAGCGCTTCGGTGCGGACGGCGGGTCGCCATGACGGTCGGCCTCGACCCACGCGCGGCGGCGCTGGCGGCGATTCGGCGGGTCGACGAGGGCGCCTGGTCGACCGTTGCCGTGCCGGAGGCCATCGCTGACCTGGCCGATCCGCGGGACCGCTCGCTGGCGGCCCACCTCGCCCACGGCACCGTGCGTTGGCGCGGGTCGCTGGACTGGGCGTTGGGCCATGCCCTGTCGCGGTCGCTGCACGACGTCGAGGAGGTCCTGCACCCGATCCTGCGCCTGGGCGCGTTCCAGTTGCGGCACTCGCGCGTCCCGGCACGGGCGGCCGTCGACACCTCGGTCGCATTGGCGCGGGCGGCCGTGCCACCGCGCCGTGCCAGTGGGGCGGGTGGGTTCGTCAACGGCGTCCTGCGGGGACTGTCGCGGGCCACCGACGACCTCGAGCGCGAGCTGGCCGGCCTCCCCGACGTGCGCCGGGTCGCGATCGCGACCGGCCACCCCGACTGGATCGTGGAGGAACGACTGGCCACCGGCATGGCCGTCGGCGAGGTCGAGGCACTGCTGGACGCGGACAACCACCCGCCCGGCGTGACCCTGCGCGCCACCGGCGACCGCGACGCGCTGATGACGGAACTGCGTGACCTCGGGATCGACGCCACGCCAACGGCCCTGGCCGACGCCGGGGTGCGCGCACCGGGCGGCGACCCGCGGGCGCTGGCGGCGGTGGCAGAAGGACGGGCGGTGCCGCAGGACGAGGCCTCGATGCTCGTGGGTGCCGCGGCCGGGGTGGTGCCGGGCGACCTGGTCGTCGACCTGTGCGCGGCCCCCGGCGGCAAGGCGACCGACCTCGCCCGGCGGACCGGCCCCGACGGCCGGGTCGTCGCGGTCGACCTCCACCAGCACCGCGCCGCCATGGTCACCGAGGCGGCCCGACGACTGGACCTGCCGATCGAGGTCGTCGTGGGCGACGGGTTGGAGGTCGACCTCCCGACCGACGCGGACGTCGTGCTGGTGGACGCGCCCTGCACCGGGCTCGGTGTGGGCCGGCGTCGCCCGGAAGTCCGCTGGCGCCGCAGCCCGCACGACATCGCCAATCTGGCACCCCTGCAGGTCCAGTTGGTCGAGCGCGGGCTGGGCCTGCTCCGTCCGGGCGGGCGCCTCACCTATGCCGTGTGCACCTGGACCGCCGCCGAGACCGTCGGTGTCGTCGACGCGGTGGAGCGATCCACTGACCGGTCGCTGGATCGCGTGAACATGCGCCAGTTGCGGCCCGACCGCGACGACACCGACGGCATGTTCCACGTCACCTGGGAGATTTCCTGACCCGGCTCCGGCCCCGGCCGGGGAGTGGCGGCCATATGCTCCGGCCGTCACCCGTCGAACAGGCGCGCCCATGGGGGCCGCCTGGCAACGAGTTGGCGACGCGCAACGTCCAGTTCCGGAGGCCACATGACCACCCAGGACCATCTCCACGAGATCATCGTGTCGCCGTCGATCCTGGCGGCGGACTTCGCCCGCCTGGGCGACGAGGTCGCGAGCGTCGCCGACCACGTCGAGTGGGTCCACGTCGACGTCATGGACGGCCACTACGTCCCCAACATCACCCTGGGCAACCCGGTCGTCGCCAGCCTGCGAGCCGCCACCGACCGGGTGCTGGACATGCACCTGATGATCACCGACCCACGCACCTATGCGCCCCAGTTCGTGGACCTCGGGGCCGAGTCGATCACCTTCCACCCGGAGGTCGAGGACGATCCGCTCGGGCTGGTCGAGGACCTTCGCAACATGGGCGCCAAGGTGGGCGTGGCGGTCAAGCCCGACCATCCGCTGTCAAGCGTCGGCGACCTGTTGCCGCACGTGGACATGCTGTTGCTGATGACCGTCGAACCGGGCTTCGGTGGCCAGTCCTTCCGCGACGACGTGGTCCCCAAGATCGTCGAGGCCGCGACCTGGCGCGCCGATCACGACGCCGGCTTCCGCATCGAGGTGGACGGCGGGATCGACCCGGACACGGCCGCCGTCGTGGCGGCCGCCGGTGCCGACACGCTGGTGGCCGGATCGGCCGTCTTCGGACACGACGACCGCGGCCGTGCGGCAACCACCATCCGCACCCGCGCCACCGCCGCCCGCTGAACCCCGCGGGATCGCCGGCGCATGGTGGCGCTCCGGCTTCCACGTCCACAGCCGTTGCGCACGAGGTCGCTCGGGCGTGGCGGGGCGGGTTAGGGTTGGGTGGCAGGAGGCCCGCCATGTCCACCACGCACACCGACGACCCCGTTCGCGGCCCGTGGACCTACGAGCGGATGGCGGCGATGACCCCGGAGGACACCGTCCGCCGGGAGATCATCGACGGGTGGCTGTACATCGACGGCCAGTTGGTCGACGACCCGTTCGCCGAGGTCGCCGCGGAGTCGTCGAGCGTCTACCACGGCGACGCCGTTCGCGAACTCCTCATCGCGTTGGCGTCGTTCCGCGCGACCTTCCGAGGCCAGGTCTACACGGCGCCCATGGACGTCCAGTTCGGGGACGTCGTGTTGCAGCCGGACGTGTTCTGGCTGGAACGACAGCCGGACCGGGACACCCGCCCGATCACCGCGGTGCCACTGCTCACGATCGAGGTGTCCTCGCCGTCGACCAGGGGTCACGACCTGGTGCGCAAGCGCCGGGTGTACGAACAGGCGGGGGTCGGCGAATACTGGTTCGTCGACCTCGACGCCGATCGCTTCGAGGTCTACCAACGCGCGGGTGGTGCCGACGCCTACGACTCGCCGCGGCTGATCCCACGGGGGTCGACGGTCGACTCCCGGGCACTGCCCGGCCTGGTCGTCGCGGTTGACGACATCCTCGGCCCACCACCGACACCGGGTGCAGGCTCCTGACCAGGCTCGCGATCACCATGGTGCTTCCCGGCGTGGTCCGGGCTGGCGCGGGAGACGCCTGATGCTCGACCTCCTCCGCCCACCTATCGGGAGATCGTCGCCTCGCAGCGGTCGGCCGACGCACCGGTGGGTGGCTGATGGCCGAGGGCGTGCGCAGCGAGGAGGAGAAGGCGACCGAGGCCCGGCGTGGGCCGGGGTCCTCCGGCCCGACCCGTGGACCGATGTCGCTGGGGCGACCGGGCGAGACTTCGATGGACTTCGGGCCGTCGGCCAAGCGGGTGCTGGCGCGACTGAGACCCCACCGACTCCGGGTCGCGCTGGTGGTCGCCCTGGGCGTCATCAGCGTGGGCCTGACGGCGGTCGGGCCGCGGGTGTTGGGCCGGGCCACCGACCTGGTGTTCGCCGGTGCGATCGGCCAGGACATGCCGGCCGGGGTGACCCGCGACCAGGTCATCGCGGCCACCCGTGACGCCGGCGACGACCGGCTCGCCGACCTGTTGGGCGGCGTCGCCTTCACGCCCGGCCAAGGCATCGACTTCGATGCGATCGCGCGCGTGCTGCTGATCGTGCTGGCGATCTACGTCGTGGCGTCGCTGTTACAGGGCCTGCAGGGCTGGATCCTCGCCCAGGTGATCCAGGACACGATGTACCGCTTGCGACAGGAGGTCGAGGAGAAGCTCCACCGGCTCCCGCTGGCGCACGCGGACGGCCAGCCGCGCGGCGAACTGCTGAGTCGCGTCACCAACGACCTCGACAACGTCGGGCAGTCGCTGCAACAGACCTTCTCGTAGTTGCTCACGTCGTTGATGACCGTGCTGTTCGTGCTGGGCATGATGTTCTGGATCTCGTGGGTGCTCGCCTTGGTCGCGCTCGTGGCCGTCCCGCTGTCGATCCTGGTGACCCGGGCGATCGCTGGCCGCAGCCAGGCGTTGTTCGTGCAGCAGTGGCGCAGCACCGGCGAGCTCAACGCCATCGTCGAGGAGGCCTACACCGCCCACAGCCTGGTGAAGGTCTTCGGCCGGCAGGAGGAGGTCCGGGCGACCTTCGCGGCCACCAACGACGACCTCTACGACGCTTCCTACGGGGCCCAGTTCGTCAGCGGCATCATCATGCCGTCGATGATGTTCATCGGGAACTTGAGCTACGTCGCGGTCGCGGTGATCGGCGGGCTGCGCGTGGCGTCCGGTCAGGTGTCGTTGGGCGAGGTCCAGGCGTTCATCCAGTACTCGCGCCAGTTCACCCAGCCGCTGACCCAGGTCGCCTCCATGGCCAACGTGCTGCAGTCCGGGGTGGCGTCGGCCGAGCGCGTGTTCGACGTCCTCGACGCGCCGGAGCAGGAACCCGACGCGACCACCCCGGTCGTGATCGACGACCCCCGCGGCGAGGTGGTGTTCGACGACGTCTCGTTCGCCTACCGAGCCGACGAGCCGCTGCTCAAACACGTCGACCTGGAGGTCCGACCGGGCCAGATGGTGGCGATCGTCGGCGAGACCGGTGCGGGCAAGATCACGCTGGTCAACCTGGTCATGCGGTTCTACGAACTGGACGCCGGCCGGATCACCCTCGACGGGGTCGACATCACCGACATGGCCCGCGACGGACTGCGGTCGCGCATCGGCATGGTGTTGCAGGACGCGTGGCTGTTCGAGGGCACGATCCGGGACAACATCGCCTACGGGCGGCCCGATGCGTCCGACGACGACATCCATGCGGCCGCCCGGGCGGCCCGGGTGGACCACTTCGTGCACAACCTCCCCAACGGCTACGACACCGTGTTGGCCGACGAGGCCAGCAACATCAGCGTGGGGGAGCGCCAACTCATCACGATCGCGCGTGCGTTCCTGTCCGAACCGTCGTTGCTGATCCTGGACGAGGCGACCTCGTCGGTGGACACGCGCACCGAACTGCTGGTCCAGCAAGCCATGGCGGACCTGCGCTCGGACCGGACCAGTTTCGTCATCGCCCACCGACTGTCCACGATCCGCGAGGCCGACCTGATCCTGGTGATGGCCCACGGTCGCATCGTCGAACAGGGAACGCACGCCGAACTGTTGGCGGCCGAGGGCGTCTACGCCGACCTGTACGCGGCCCAGTTCTCCGGTGCCGCGCACCTTCCCGACGTCGTCGGGGTGGCCGGGGCCCCCCGGTGCCGGACCGCCGCCGCGACCGGGCGCCTGACCCCCTCCGGGACGACGCCCGGCCGACGAGCGATGGTCTACCCTCGTGGGCGACGTCTTCGGGGCAGGTGAAACTCCTGACCGGCGGTGACAGCCCGCGAGCCGAGGCCGTCGTGGCGAGCCCAACTCGTCGCGACACACAGGCCGACGCAGACCCGGTGCAATTCCGGGGCCGACGGTGAGAGTCCGGATGGGAGAAGACGCGCCGTGGTGACGCCAAGCGTCGCCACGACCGGTCGACCGACCGTGCGCCCCCGGCCATGCGTCGAGTGGCGCCGGGCTCGGCCCTTCTCCCGTTGCCGTCGGCGTCACGCGTGACCCCGACGACCGGACCCCCCGTGACCACCGCTCCCGCCGACGCGACTGCGCCCACCGGTGAGACTGACGCGCGCTGGATGCGTCGTGCCCTGGCCGTGGCCGAGTCCGCCCGCGGGACCACCCGACCGAACCCGTTCGTGGGTGCCGTGTTGGTGGCCGACGACGTCGAGGTGGCCCACGGTGCCACCGGACCGGCCGGCACGGCCCATGCCGAAGTCCGGGCCCTGGACGCCGCCGGGGATGCCGCCAGCGGCGCGACCCTGTACGTCACGCTGGAACCGTGCGCCCACGTGGGCCGCACCCCGCCCTGCACCCAGGCCGTGCTCCACGCCGGCATCGCCCGGGTCGTCATCGGCTTGGCGGACCCCAACCCGCTGGCCGCCGGTGGGACCGAAGACCTGCGGGCCGCCGGCGTGGAGGTCGAGACCGGCGTGTTGGCCGACCGGGTCGCCGCGCAACAGGAGGTGTTCGTGACGACGACCCGCACGGGCCGCCCCCACCTCACCCTCAAGATCGCCCAGACCGTCGACGGGACCACCCGCCCCGACCACCCCGGTCGCGGCTGGATCACCGGCCCGGACGCCCGCCGCCGAGTGCACGGGCTCCGCGCCGACGCCGACGCGATCCTGGTCGGGTCGGGGACGGCACTGGCCGACGACCCCGCCCTGACGGTGCGCGACGTTGCCCCCGGCCCGCGGCCCCCCCGCCCGGTCGTCGTCGACCGCCGCGGACGGCTGCCGATGGACCGCCAGGTGGTGCGAACCGGCACGATCGTGGTCACGGCCGCCACGTCGGAGACGTCGTGGCGGGACGGCCTGGCCCAGCAAGGCGTCACAGTGGTCGTCGCAGATGACCTCCGCGACGGCCTGTCCGCCCTGTTGGACCACGACGTCACCGCCGTCCTCGCCGAGCCCGGCACCACGCTCGGCGGCGCCTTGGTCGCCGACGACCTCGTCGACCGCCTGCTGCTGCACGTCGCCGACACCACCGTCGACGACGATCGCCCCTGGACGCCCGCGCTCCCGGTCGGCGACCTCGTGCCGGTCGCACGACGCCGCCTGGGCGCCGACGTCGAGTGGGAGTTCCGGCACCCCTTGGAGTCCGGACGGTCGGCCGGCTCGAACGCGGGCACGGCCACCACGTCCGGCCCACCGCCACCGTCCGCATCGGTCGTCCGCGAGCCGTCCAGGGATCGGCCGGCGGCCCCGGGCCAGCCCCCGTCCGCTGCGCCTGCCCATCCCTGAATCCCACGTTTGCACCAACCGGCACGATCCGGAGGAGGTTCCCATGTTCACGGGCATCATCGAAGAGGTCGGCATCGTGCGTGCCATCGAGGTCGGCGACGGCCATGCCCGCCTG
>JBBSMS010000102.1:0-12051 GCA_038233055.1 Nitriliruptorales bacterium | reverse complement strand
GGGCCACGGCTGGTCCACGTCCACGTGCACGACGGTGGCCGCGGCCACACCCACCTCGACACCCGCTGGCTGCTGCTGGCGGACCCGTGCCAGCCGTTCGCGCCCGCCGCGGGCGAGTCCGACCGCGTGGCATGGGTCGGGGTGGACGAACTGGCCGAGGTGTCCGACGAGACCGTCACCGCCGCGGTGGCGGCCGCCCGCCGGGCGGTCGCCCGGGAACCGGACGCCCCACCGGCCGGCTGACCGGGTCGCCGCGCGGTGGCATCCCTGCAGGGTGCCTGAGCCGCCGGCAGCCGAATCGGCACCCGAGTCCTCAGTCGCGCTTGACCGTGCCGTCGGCGAGCGCGTCGGCCGCCTCGCCAAGGCGCAGTCCGACCAGGAGTTCGCGCAGGCCCACGCCGCCTACTCGTCGGGGACGAAGTGGCGGCGCATGCCGACGACCTCCTCGGCCGAGCCCATCACGACCAGCGTGTCCCCCACCGCCAACGGGACGGTCGGCGACGGGTGCGAGTCCAGCAGTTGGTCCTCCGCGTGGCGCACCGCCAGCACCGTGCAGCCGAAGCGCTTGCGGATGGCAGCCTCTCGCAGCGTGACCCCGTCCAGTTCGCGGTGCGCGGTCACCGGGACCTCCTCCAGCGTGTAGTCCACGCCGCTGCCCCCGATCTTGTCGAGGAAGTCCGCCACCACCGGACGGGTGAGGATCTGGGCGATCCGGCGCCCCCCGATCGAGGACGGCTGGATGACGCGGTCGGCCCCGGCCCGGCGCAGCTTCGGCTCGTTCTCGTCGGACTTGGCGCGCGCGATCACCACGCACTCGGGATACAGGCCCTTGGCGGTCAGGGTGATCAGCACGTTGTCAGCGTCGCTGTTGACGGTCGCCACCAGGGCGCGGACGCGGTCCAGCCCGGCGGACTGCAGCAGCGCCTCCTCGGTGGCGTCACCGCGCAGGACCCGGTAGCCATTCTCCTCCGCGTCCTCGACCTTGTCCTCGTCCTCGTCGATGACGACGAACGGCGTGTGTTCCTTGTCGAGCTGGGCGGCCAGGATCCGGCCGACGCGGCCGAAGCCGCAGATGATGACGTGGTCGTCCAGGCGGTCGATGGCGCGATCCATGCGGCGACGCTCCAGGTAGTGGGTGAAGTGGCCCTCGACGATGAACTCGACACCGGTCACGGCGGCGTAGGACACGGACCCCACGCCGGCACCGATCAGGCCGATGGTCAACAGCTTCGTCGCGGCGGTGGGCTCGGCCAGTTCCCGGAAGCCGACGGTCGACACGGTGATCACGGTCATGTAGAGGCTGTCCAGCGCGGACAGGTCCGCGATCACCATGTACCCCAGCCAGCCGACCACGATCACGCCGACGAACACCAGCAGCGCGGCACGCAGCCGACGCTGTTCGCTGGTGATCTGGACGGGCGGACGGGTGGCCAGGGCGATCTCCGGGAGCGCGGGACGTCCGGGACGACGACCCGTCCCTTCGAGACAGACCCTAGTGACTGGGCCCCGCGCCACAGCTGTGCGACCCGCCGCCGCCCGGTCCACTCGCGCCGCCAGCGGGTCACCCCGGGCCCGATCGGATGCCATCTTCGGTGTCGGCCACCCGGAGGACCCTTCCTGCGCTGTTGGCAGGAACGGTCCCCTCCGATCGGGGAGATGCCGCTCGGACGCAGCACGGCGATCCCGCTCGGTCCACTCCCGCCGCCAGCGGGTCACCCCACCCGATCGGATGCCATGTTCAGAACAACCGGAGGTGGACGTCGTCGGCCTCGCGCAGTTCCGTCAGGTCGACCTCGGCCCAGCCGATCCCTCGGGCGCGTGCCAGGACCCGTGCGTGGGGCTTGACGATCGTCGCGGCCAGGATGCCGCGCACCGGCGCCAGCAGCGGGTCGCGTTCCAACCGTTGGAGGTAGCGGGTGAGTTGTTCGACCCCGTCGATCTCGCCGATCCGCTTGACCTCGACCGCCACCGCGACGCCGTCGGGATCCCGGCACAGCAGGTCCACCGGCCCGAGGTCGGTCGGGTACTCACGCCGGACCAGCACCAGGCCGTCCTCGACCTGGTCGGGATGGTCGGCCAGCAAGGCCTGCAAGTCCTTCTCGACCCCGTCCAGGGTCAGCCCGCGCTCGGTGTCCAGGGCGATGTCGTAGGTCTCGAGCACGTCCTCCAACTCGATGCAGAGCACCTCGCCGCCCGGGTTGGTCACCGTCCAGGTGTCGCCGTCCTCCACCAGGGTGTTCGGGGCGTTCATCCAGTTGAGCGGTTTGTAGGCGCCGATGTCGGCGTGGATCGCGACACAACCGTCGGCCTTGACCATGATCATCCGCACGCCCGACGTCAGGGTGGACGACAGGCGTCCGTCATAGGTGGCCGAGCACCGGGCGATCACGACACGCATGGGCGGCACCCTATCGGCGGCACCGATCCGCAGCCGAGACGGTCCGAGGGCGCGGCGTCGGACCGGGTCGCACCGTGGCCGGCCGGTCCGACCACCACCACCGGGGGCGGGTGGCCACGCGGGTACGATCGGCATGCGGACGGCGTGTCGCCATCTCCCGCGCCCCGGCGCCCCCGGGCCATCACCACGGGCCATCACCACGGGGCACCCGCCGGCGGCGTTTCCCGCCAGCACTCCCAAGGATCCATCGTGTCCCTGAAGGTCGGACTCGTGGGCCTGCCGAACGTGGGCAAGTCCACCCTCTTCAACGCCGTGTCGAAGGCCGGCGCCGAGGCGGCGAACTTCCCGTTCTGCACCATCGACCCCAACGTCGGCGTCGTGCCGGTGCCGGACGGCCGGCTCGTCCGGCTGACGCAACTGTCGGACTCCGCGAAGTCGATCCCGACCAGCATCGAGTTCGTCGACATCGCCGGGCTGGTCGCCGGGGCCAGCCAGGGCGAGGGCCTTGGCAACAAGTTCCTGGCCCATATCCGTGAGGTGGACGCGATCTGCCACGTGGTTCGCGCGTTCGCGGACCCCGACGTCGTGCACGTGTCCGGTTCGGTCGACCCGGTCCGTGACATCGAGGTGATCGACACCGAACTGGTGCTCAAGGACCTCGAGACCGCCGAGAAGCGGGCCGAACGGCTCACGCGCTCGCGCAAGTCCGGTGACCGCGAGACCATCGCGGCGGCCGACATCGTCGACCGCCTGGTCGAGCACCTGGGCGCGGGTGACCCCGGTCGCACGTTCGACTTCCGGGACGCCGACGGGCTCCGGCGGGAGCTGTCGCTGCTGACCGACAAGCCGATCCTGTATGCGGCCAACGTCGACGAGGACGCGCTCCCCGACGGCAACGAGCACGTGGCGGCGATCCGGGCGATCGCGGCCTCCCAGGACGCGGAGGTGGTCGTCATCTCGGCCCAGGTCGAGGCCGAGCTGGCCGAGTTGGGCGACGACGAACGCGACGAGTTCCTGGTCTCGCTGGGAGTCGAGGAATCCGGCCTCCAGCGGCTGATCGCGGCCGCGTACGACCTGTTGGGCCTGCAGACCTTCTTCACCACCGGCCCCAAGGAGTCGCGCGCATGGACCATCCGGTCGGGCTGGCCGGCGCCCCGCGCCGCCCGCGAGATCCACTCCGACATCGAACGCGGGTTCATCCGCGCCGAGGTGATCAGCTTCGGCGACTACGACCGCCTCGGGTCCGAGGCCGCCGCCCGCGAGGCCGGCCGGTTGCGCTCCGAGGGCAAGGACTACCTCGTCGCCGACGGTGACGTCATCCACTTCCGCTTCAACGTCTGAACGCCGACCAAGGACTCCCCATGTCCCGCACCGAACCCATCACGCGCCTCGAGGTCGCGGCCTGCCCCACCCATCGCCTGGAGGTGCGCCACTACAGCGGCCACGAAGTCGGGTGCGACTGCCTCAGCGACCAGCGCCGCAGCGACCTCAGCGCACGGCTCGAACAGGCCCGCGCGGACGGCAATCCACTGGCGGACATGGCCGAGTGATGCCCCAAACGGTCTCGATCCCGCCCATCCCCCTCGATTCTCGGACCACCCCCTGATGGCAGATCGCAAGGCATCCCGCTCCGGCAAGGGACTCGGCGGCCGACTGGGCCGGGGCAGCCGCCTCGCCCGGACCGGCGTCCGGGGCGTGGCCGGGGTCGCCAACGACCGTGCCCGCGCCCTGATGGGACGGGAGGTCGACGAGGCCGGGACCCACGCCCGCAACGCGGCCGCCCTCGCCGAGGTGCTCGGGGAGATGAAGGGCGCAGCCATGAAGCTGGGCCAACTGCTCAGCTTCGTCGACCTGGACGTGCCCGAGGACGTCCGCGACATCTACCACGAGGCCCTGGCGCAACTGCGTGACGCCGCCCCGCCGATGGACATCGAGGCGATCGAGCAGGTGATCCAGGAAGACTTCGGCCGCCCCCCGACCGACATCTTCGCCACGTGGGAACGCGAGCCGCTGGCGGCCGCCTCCATCGGCCAGGTGCACGCCGCGACGCTCGAGGACGGCACCGAGGTGGTGGTGAAGGTGCAGTACCCGGGGGTCGCCGAGGCGGTGCGCTCGGACCTCTCCAATGCCGAGATGTTCGCCCCACTAGGGCGGGTGTTCTCCCCGAACCAGGAGATCGAGCCGCTGCTGGAGGAACTCCGCGAACGCATCAACGACGAACTCGACTACCAGCGCGAGGCGCAGTACCAGCGCGCCTTCGCCGATCGCTACGCCGACCATCCGTTCATCGTGGTGCCGGACGTGCTGGGCGACCTGTGCCGAAACCGGGTGCTGGTCCAGCAGCGCATCCGCGGGCGCCGGTTCGACGACGTGGCCGCCTCCGACGACCACGAGTTGCGCCAGCGCGTGGGCGAGATCATCTTCCGGTACGCCTTCGGCTCAATCGCCCGCTTCCGGCTGTTCAACGGCGATCCGCACCCCGGCAACTACCTGGTCACCGACGAGGGCAACGTCGCCTTCCTCGACTACGGCAGCGTCAAGATGTTCACCCGCGAGCGCTACGCGACGATGCGCTCGGTGGACGACGCGGTCGTGCGCGGCGACCGCGAGGAGTTCCTGGCCGCGATGCGGGCCAGCGGGTTCCTGCCCAACGACGCCGAGGTGGACCTCGACAAGCTGTGGGAGTGGTTCCGGCTGTACACGCGGCCGATCCTGGCCGATCCACCGTTCACCTTCACGCGCGACTTCGCCCAGGAGGTGCTGGCCACCACGTCCGACCCGCGGTCGCCCTACTACGGGGTCCTGCGACGGCTGAACCTGCCGTCGGACTACCTGTTGCTGACCCGGATCCACCTCGGGCTCAACTCGGTCCTCGGACGCCTGGACGCCACCGGCGACTGGGCCGCCATCCATCGCGAGTTCGTCGACGGCGCCGAGCCGTCCACGCCCCTGGGCGAACTCGACCACGCCTGGTGGGCCGCGCGGAACTAGCCAGGCATCCGATCGAGCGAGCAGCGTCGCCAGCGGCGGGCAGGACCGTTCGGCACCGGGGTGCTGCGCCCGAGCGGCATCCCCTCGATCGGATGGGAACCGTGTCCGCAGACAGCGCGGAACGGTCCCCCCAAGCCTGATCGGGACCCACGAGGTCACCCGATCGAGGTGGCCACCTCTCCGCACGGCGCGCAGAACGAGCGCCAGCGAGTTCTGCAAACCGGCCCGAGCGCCCCAGCGCGAGGGCCGGCGCTCACATGCCGGAGGTCTTGGTGCCCGCGTAGATGTCGTCGATGACGTCGGCGTACTTCTCCGACACCACGTGGCGCTTGACCGACTGTTTCTGGGACAGTTCGCGTCCCACCTCGAAGTCCTCGGGGAGGATCCGGAAGGTGCGGATGGACTCGGCCTTGGAGACCGCGCGGTTCGCGGCGTCGATGGCCGACTGGATCTCGGCCTGCAGGTCCGGGTCGTCCTGCAGGTCGGCGACGTCGGTGGACTTGCCGTTGGCCTCGCACCACGACGGGAGCGCGTCGGGGTCCAGCGTGACCAGCGCGGCGATGAACGGCTCACCGTCGCCGACGACCATCACCTGCGAGACCAGGTGGTGGCTGCGCACGCCGTCCTCCAGCACCGCCGGCGCGACGTTCTTGCCCCCGGCCGTGACCAGGATCTCCTTCTTGCGCCCGGTGATGCGCAGGAAGCCGTCGTCGAGGCGGCCGAGGTCACCGGAGCAAAACCAGCCGTCGTCGGTGATGGCCTCCGCGCTGGCTTCGTCGTTGTGGTAGTAGCCCTCGAAGACGTGCGCTCCCTTGACCAGGATCTCGCCGTCATCGGCGATCCTGACCGACACGCCCGGCAACGGCTTGCCGACCGTGCCGATGCGCAGGTCGCGCTCGTCGTTGAGCGTCGCCGCCGCGGTGGTCTCGGTCAGGCCGTAGCCCTCGAAGATGGTGATGCCCACGCCACGGAAGAAGTGCCCGAGGCGCTCGCCAAGCGCGGCACCGCCGGACACGGCGTGGGTGACGTTGCCCCCCACGGCGTCCCGGAGACGGCTGTAGACCAACTTGTCGAACACGGCGTGCTGGGCACGCGTGCGCAGCCCCGCCCCGCCGTCGTCCTGTTGGCGGGACCACTGGATGGCGACGTCGGCCGCCTTGTCGAAGATCTTGCCCTTGCCGTCGCCGTGGGCGCGTTGCTGGGCGCCGTTGAAGACCTTTTCGAACACGCGCGGCACGGCGATCAGGAAGTGGGGCTTGAAGATGCCCAGTTCCTCGGCCAGGGACTCGATCCCGGTCGAGTAGCCCAGGCGGACGCCCGCCGAGATGATCGAGGCCTGCAGCACCCGGGCCAGGATGTGGGCCAGCGGCAGGAACAGCAACGTGGACTTGCCGGGCAAAATGAAGTCGGCGGCTGCCAGCGTCTGGGTCACCTCCCACACGAAGTTGCCGTGGGTGATGATGCAGCCCTTGGGTCGCCCGGTGGTGCCCGACGTGTAGACCAACGTGGCCATGTCGTCGCCATGGCGGCTGGTCCGGCGCTCCTCGGCGACCTGGTCGGTGACGTCGGCCCCGGCGGCCTTGAGTTCCTCCAACCCGCCCTCGTCGATGATCCAACGCCGGTCCAGCGCGGTCCCGTCGGCCACCTCGGCCACCCGTTCGTCCAGGGCGAGGTCCGCGCTGACGATGAAGCGGGCGGCGGAGTCCTCCAGCACCCACTGGACCTGTTCGGGCGACGACGTCTCGTAGATCGGCACGGTCACCCCGCCGGCGACCCAGATGGCGAAGTCGACGAGGGTCCACTCCATGCGCGTCGGCGACAGGATCGCCACCCGGTCGCCGGGCTCCAGCCCCGCAGCCACCAATCCCTTGGCGATCGCGGTCATCTCGGCCACGACGTCGCGCGTACTGACGTCGACGAAGCGGTCGCCCACCCGATGGCTCAGGCAAGGCCGGTCGGGGTGGGTGACCGCGTGGTTGAACAGCGCCGTGGTGACGTTGTGCGTCGGGTCGACCGCGACCTCACCGGGGCGGGTGTATTCCTGCATGCGTGGCTCTCCGGGGCATGGCGGGTGGGAGCCGCAGCCTAGCAATTCGGCCACTGGTCACCGTCGGCGACACCGATAGCCTCGGCAGGGTGCCGCGACGTGGCCGGACCGAAGACCGGGACCTGCATGATCCCGTGCCCATCCGCGCCCCGCCACCACCAGATCCCCGAGCGCGCCGTCATGCGCGCAGGAGCCATCACCGTGCCCGCAGCCGTCCGCGAGAACCTGACCCGATCCGATGCCACCGAGCGCGCCAGCCTGCTCGACGACGTGACGCTCGACGTCACACTTGACCTCACCCGCGGTGACGACCACTTCGGCTCCACCACGGCCATGACCTTCCGGGCGGCGGCCGGTGCGTCCACGTTCGTCGACTGCACCGCGCACGAGGTCCACGAGGTGGTCCTGAACGGTGTGTCGCTGGACCTCGAAGAAGTGGTGGCCGACACCCGCATCACGCTGCCGGACCTGGCCGACGACAACACGCTGACGGTCACGGCCACGATGAACTACCTCCACGAGGGTCGGGGACTGCACTTCTTCCGCGAGCCCGGCGACGACCGCGTCTACCTCCACAGCCAGTTCGAGCCGTTCGACGCCCACCTCGTCTACGCGTGCTTCGACCAGCCCGACCTCAAGGCCCCGTTCACCCTTGCCGTGGACGCACCGGCCGACTGGGTCGTCGTGTCCAACAACCCGGTCGCGTCGTCGCCGGACGACGGGGCCGCCGGCCGGTGGACCTTCGAGACCACCCCGCCGCTTTCGCCGTACGTGACCGCGGTCGTGGCGGGTGAGTACGCCTCGGTGCACACGACCCACACCACCGAGGGCGGCGAGTTGCCGTTGGGCCTGTACATCCGCCAGTCGCTGCTCGAGTTCCTGGACGACGAGGAGTTGTTCGAACTGACCCGCCAGGGATTCGACTGGTTCAACGCCAACTTCGGGATCGCCTACCCGTTCGCCAAGTACGACCAGCTGTTCGTGCCCGACTTCTCCGCTGGCGCGATGGAGAACCCCGGGTGCGTCACGTTCACCGAGAACTACCTGTTCCGCGGGCCGGTCACCGACAACCAGCGCGAGCGTCGGGCCGAGACCCTGTTGCACGAGATGGCGCACATGTGGTTCGGCGACCTGGTGACGATGCGGTGGTGGGACGACCTCTGGCTCAACGAGTCCTTCGCGACCTTCGCGGCCGTGCTGAGCCAGGTCGAGGGCACCCGGTTCACCCACGCCTGGACGACCTTCCTGGACGCCGAGAAGGCGTGGGCCACCTACCAGGACCAGCTGCCGACGACCCACCCGATCGCGGCCGACATGGTCGACATCGAGTCCGTCCACCAGAACTTCGACGGGATCACCTATGCCAAGGGCGCCTCGGTTCTGCGCCAACTGGTCGCCTACGTCGGGCAGGACGACTTCCTGGCAGGCGTGCGGGCCTACTTCCAGTCCAACCAGTGGGGCAACGCCGAACTGGCCGACTTCCTGGGGGCTCTGGAGGAAGCCTCGGGTCGTGACCTGGGCGAGTGGCGCGACGCGTGGCTGACGACCACCGGCATCAACACCATGTCGGTGGACTACGACATCGCCGAGGACGGCACCTTCAGCCGGTTCGTCGTGCACCAGGCGGCGACGGACGACCACCCCACGATCCGCCCCCACCGAATGGCCATCGGGGTGTACGACGACGACGCGGACGGACGACTGGTGCGCACGCACCGGGTGGAACTGGACGTGGCCGCTGCAGAGGTGGAGGTGGAGGACCTGGTCGGCGTGGGCGCCGGGCGACTGGTGCTGCCCAACGACGACGACCTGACCTTCACGAAGTTGGCGCTGGATGACCGCACGGTGGACGCCGTCGTGGCGGACCTCCACCGCTTCGCCGACCCGATGCCGCGGGCGCTGGTCTGGTCCGCGGCGTGGGACATGGTGCGCGACGCCATGCTGCCGGCGTCCGACTACGTCGACATGCTGCTGGGCAACATGGCCGGCGAGGACCAGATCGGGGTGTTGTCCCGGCTGCACCAGCGGGCCGCTGGGGCGGTCGCGCGCTACGCCAACCCGGCCCATCGCGAGGCCCTGGCCAGCCGGCTGGCCGCGCAGGCGTCCGAGCAGGTCGATGCGGCCGAGCCGGGCAGTGAGGACCAACTCGCGTGGGTGCGCCACTTCGCGTCGATGGCCACGACTCCCGACCAGCTCGATTGCCTGCGCGCGATCCTGGACGGGAGCGAGGTGGTCGAGGGACTGGCGTTGGCAGCCGACCTGCGCTGGACGCTGGTCGTGGCACTGGCCCGCAGCGGCGGCGTCCAGGCCGAGCAGATCGAGGCCGAACTGGAGCGTGACCCCACCGACCTGGGCGAGCAGCAGGCCCTGCAGGCGCGGGCTGCCCGACCGCTGGCCGAGGCCAAGCAGGACGCGTGGGACCGGCTGCTTGGCGAGACCGATCTCAGCCACACCATGGCCCGGCAGTTGTGGGCCGGGTTCCAGCAGTTGGACCAGCCCGACCTGGTGGAGCCGTACGTCGCGCCGTACTTCGACGCGCTGGATGACGTGTGGGCGGCCCGCTCCACCGAGTGGGCGATCGAGTTCGCGACCGGGATGTTCCCGCACCCCGCTGCGTCGCCGGCACTGGTCGACGCGGCCCGGGCAGCCCGGGACCGCGACGACCTGCCGGGTCCGCTCCGTCGGGTCCTCGCCGAGCAGATCGACACGCTCGAGCGCACACTGGCCGCCCGGGCCGCCGACGCCCCCGCCTGACGCGCCCACTCCCCCGACGGGGCGTGGGTCAGCGCTCGGGCACAGGATCTCGGCGGACGTCGATGAGGTCGGCCGGGGTGTCGATGTCACGCGCCGGATCGGCCGTCGGGGCCCACGGTCGCCAGTCGTCCTCGGCCACCTCGTCGATCTCGGCGAACGCGTAGGCGGCCAGCAGGCGATCCTCGCCCGACCTCGCCAGCACGTGGCCGACCTCCTGGCGGACGACGGCGTGGAGTGGTTGCACACGGCCGTCCTGGACCGGCATCAGCCCGTGACGGGCGGCGTCTCCGCGGACGTGGTCGGCCAGGGCACGCAGCAGGTCGACGTCGGGTGCCACCAGGTCGACGGCGACGATCGCGACCACGTCGCTGGTCGCGGCGTCCAGACCGGCCACGATCCCCGCCACGGGTCCGACCAGCCCCGGCGGGTCGGGCACCCCGATGGTCTGGGGCAGGTCCAGCACGCGAGGACCGTGCGCCACCACGATCGTGCCCCCGAGCGGTCGGAGGGTGGCGACGACGTGGGCCACCTGGGTCTGGTGTCCTCGTGACACCAGGGCCTTGTCCTGGCCCAGCCGTCGTCCGACGCCACCGGCCACCACGACGGCGTCGATCGCTGTCGGGCGATGGTCGTCCACGGTCGAAGTCCCCACCGGTTTCCCTCCCCGCGTCGGCCGTGGCCGACCCGGCCGAGCCTATGTCGTCCCGGCCTGAGCGACCGTTGCGCGGCGAGACCGGTGGTCCGGCCGTGGGTGGCAGCGCCCGGACGCGCGCGATCCCCGCCCGATGGTCACCCGGGTCGACTGGGAGCGCGCCACGCAGCGCGGGCGGCCAACTGGTTGCATCGACGGACCCACCCAGCCCCGAGCGACCGAGGATGCACCGTGGCCACCGACCACCTCCGACCCGCGCCGTTGCGCGAACCTGGCACGCGCGAGATGCGGCGCGGCCTGCTGGTCGAGGTGCTGGGAGACGGATTCGCGGGATCCATCACGGCGGCGACCGCCACGACCGTCACGCTGACCGACCGTCGTGGGCGCGCGCGCACCTTCGGGTTGGACAAGGCCTTCGTGGTCGATGAGGAGGTCGTCCACCTGGTCGTCCCGACCCGGCCGTCGACCCCGACCGCGCCCGCCGTGACCGCCTCGGGGTCGACCGCGGTCGCTGACCGTCGGGCACGCGTGGCCCTGCCGTCACGGATCTGGGTCGAGGGGCGCCATGACGCGGAACTGGTCGAGAAGGTCTGGGGCGACGACCTCCGGGTCGAGGGCGTGGTCGTGGAACCCCTGCACGGCGCCGACGACCTGCGCGAGCGCGTGGCAGCGTTCGCGCCCGCGCCGCAGCGCCGACTGGGCGTGTTGCTGGACCATGTCGTGACCGGGTCGAAGGAGTCGCGCATCGCGGACACGATCGACTCGCCCCACGTGTTGGTGACCGGGCACCCCTTCGTCGACGTGTGGACCGCGGTGAAGCCGGCGGTCATGGGGTTGGAGGCGTGGCCGACGGTGCCGCGCGGCGAGGACTTCAAGGCCGGCCTCGCCCGTCGTCTCGGCCACGACCACCCGGCGGACCTGTGGGCGCTGATCCTTTCCCGCGTGACCCGCTGGACCGATCTCGACCGACGACTGGTCGGTGCCGTCGAGGCGTTGATCGACTTCACCACGTCCCCGGCCGACGGATCACGCTGAATCGGCCCCGTCACGGCGACCTGGATTAACACGAGAACCGGGTGCCGGCCCGGAGGCTGGCACCCGTTCGTGAATGTGCAGGGGCATCGTGGAGGTCGTGGTGCGACCCGATGCCGGCGTGCGCGAGAAAGGACTTGAACCTTCACCCCCTTGCGGGGACACGGCCCTCAACCG
>JBBSMS010000101.1:0-12254 GCA_038233055.1 Nitriliruptorales bacterium | reverse complement strand
GTGGGGCGCTCGGGCAGGTTGCAGAACTCGCTGCGCTCGTTCTGCCGCCAGTTTTGCTGACGCGGGGCCTCGCGTGGGGCGCTCGGGCAGGTTGCAGAACTCGCTGCGCTCGTTCTGCGGACCGGATACGCACCGGCGGCGACGGGTCAGTCGACCGACTCGGGCTGGGCGGCCTGCGGGAGTCTCTTGATGCGGGAGCGGCGCTGGGCCCGGGTCGGGATCATGTTGCGCATCTCCTCCAGGCGTCCGAAGCACAACAGGCGGTCGCCGGCCTCCAGCACCCGCGACTGGCGTGGGTTGGGGACCACGTGCGAGTCCCGGTGGAGGGTCAGCACGGTGATGTCGCGGTCGCGCAGGCCCGACTGCGCCAGCGTCGTCCCGACCAGGTCGGCGTCCTCGCGCACCAGCAACTCGGCCACGCCGTAGCCGGTCGACACCGACAGTCGTTGGCGCACGTCCAGTTCCGGGAACGCGACCTGGTTGTCGATGTGGTCGATGATCGCGCCGGCCACGTCCAGCCGCGTGGCCGCCTCAATGCCCTCCAGCCCGGGTGACGAGTTGACCTCCATGACCTGCGGGCCGTCGTCGCCTTCCAGCATGTCGACGCCGGCCACCCGGAGGCCCATGATCTGGGCCGAGCGCACCGCGGTCGAGACGTAGTCGTCGTCGAGGTCGACCCCCTCGACCGATCCGCCACGGTGGACGTTGGAACGGAACTCGTCGCCCTGGGCCGTCCGTCGCATCGCCGCGACGACGCGGTCGCCCACCACCAGGGCCCGAACGTCACGACCCCTGGACTCGGCCACGAACTGCTGGATCAACACGTTCTGCCGGGCCGACTGCAGGGTCTCGATGATGGCCTCGGCGACCTTGGTGTCCGGCGCGAGGATGACGCCGATGCCCTGGGTGCCCTCCAGCAACTTGATGACGACCGGCGCGCCGCCGACCCGCTCGATGGCGGGCAGCACGTCCTTGCGGTCGCGGACGAATGCCGTTGCGGGCATGGCGATGTCGTGGCGCGACAGGATCTGGATCGCGCGCAGCTTGTCGCGCGAGTTCGTGATGCCGTTCGCGGTGTTGGGGGTGTACACGTCCATCTGTTCGAACTGGCGCACGACCGCCGAGCCGTAGTAGGTGACCGACGCGCCGATCCGGGGCAGGATCGCGTCGTAGTCCGACAATTGCCGCCCCCGGAACTGCAGGTCGGGCTGTCCTCCGGACAGGTCGATCGCGAACCGGAGCGTGTCGAGCACCTTGCACTGGTGGCCGCGGGCGAGGGCCGCCTCCTTCAACCGGCGGGTGCTGTAGGCCCCGGGTGAGCGGGACAGGATGGCGAGCTTCATCGAGGCTCCTGGAGCTGGTCGGTGGTGGTGGACGGGGATGGGTCGGGCGGGGTCGGGGAGGTGGCCGTACCGGACGGGTCGGTCGTGGCCGCGGGGACCGCGGGTGGTGCGTTGACGGCGGCAGCCCGGGCGTCAGGGGGATCGGGCGCCATCGGCGGTTCGATGCGCGCGACGTGCACGATCGCGTCGCCCTGGTGGACCAGTGGGTGCTGGCGCCGACCGATCACCACGCCGTCGAACGGCGCCCGTGCCCGCGACAGCCGGTGCCCGAGCGAGTCGTGGACGACGGCCAGCAGGTCGCCCTTGGCCACGCGGTCGCCGAGGTCGGCCGCCATCGACGTGACCCCGCTGCGCCGGGCCCGCACCCAGGCACTGCGGCGCGACACGATCGGGGTCCGGGGGCGTCCGCCGTCGTCGCGCGGCAGCGGGGGTGGGTCCGCGTCGGGGGTCATGCCGAGGTGCTGTGCCACGCGGCGGATCCCGTCCACCCCAGCCGCGATCGCCGGCTCGTCGAAGCGCAAGGCCTCGCCACCCTCGTACAGCAGCATGGTGACGCCCACGGCGAGTCCGGCCGCCCGCAGCGACCCGTCCCGCAACTTCGCCTGCAACAGCACCGGTGCGCCGAACGCGGTCGCGAGGTCGTGGGTGGTGGGGTCGTCGAGGTCGGCACGGACCTGGGGCAGGTTGGTGCGATGGTCCGACCCCGTGTGCAGGTCGATCCCGACGTCGCAGCGCGTCACCAACTGGTCCATGAACACGTGTGCGATCCGCGACGCCAGCGAACCCGTGGCCGAGCCCGGGAAGGAGCGGTTGAGGTCGCGTCGGTCCGGGAGGTAGCGGTCGCCGGTCAGGAAGCCGTGGACGTTGACGATCGGCACCAGAATCACGGTGCCGTGGAGGTCGGCCGGGGCCAGCGCCTCGGTGACCCGTCGCACGATCTCGACCCCGCCCAGTTCGTCCCCGTGGATCGCCGACGAGACCAGCATGGTTGGCCCGTCGTGGCGCCCGTGCACGACCCGCAACGGCAGCGACACCGGGGTGCCGGTCACCAGGCGGGGGATCGGCACCGCGCCGATCGCGCTGCGGCCGGCCTTGACCTCCACGTCCGCGAGCACGAACGGGGGCCGTCGGCGTCGCCACGAGCGCGCCGGGGTCCGGGCCGGGCGGGACGGGGACTCGCCATCGCCGCCCGTGGTCGGGGCGTCGCTCATCGGGTGCGTCGACGGGTCGGGCGTCGCGGTCGGCCACCCAGGTAGGACTTGCCGGGGTCGACCAGGAACTCCCCGCGCAGCGCCTCGCGGCCGACCAGCATGCGGAACCCCATCGCGTCGCGCTGGGTCAGCGTCACCTCGACGGACCGGTTGTGGCCCGCCAGGACCACCTCGGTGACCACGACCGGGCGGACGTCGACCTCGCCGTTGGACGAGCGAACTTCGCGTTCCTCCGTGACCGGCGCCTCGATCTCGACGGCATCCCGGTCGGAGTCCTGGAACGGGTGGATGGCGAACCGCACCCAGGGTGCGTCGTCACGCGTGAAGGCGGTCAGGTCGTGGGCGTGCAGGGCCGAGGTGCGGGCGCCGGTGTCGACCTTGGCCTTGACGTGTTCGACCCCCCACGCCGGCAGGGCCACCCACTCCCGCCACCCGACGATGGCCGCGGCCTCGGAAGCCGGGCCGTCAGACATCGGCAGTGGTCACGTCGTCCATCGCCCATCCGAGGCCGACAAGGACGACGAAGCCCACGACGACGTGCAGCACGACCAGTCCGAACGGGGACGACAGATCGCCCCAGGCCAGCCCGACGGGGACGAGGCTGAGCACCAGCACCCCCACGCCGATCGCGCGCGTGACACGGATCGCATGGTTGACCCGGGGCAGCAGCAGGCTGGCCACCAGCATGGCCGCCCCGGCCACGATCCCGCCGACGCCCAGTGACTGGGCCGCGGCCAGCGTCGTCGTCCCTGACGTCCCTGGTGCGGCCGGGACGTCAAGCCCGTCAGCCAGGCCCGCCACGATGACGTGGGTCACCACGGCCGCCAGCGCACTGGCCAGCACCACCGAGGCGATGCGCAGGCTGTGCCCGAACTGCGGCCGGGGTGGTTGGGCCGGTTCGTTCGTGGTCATCGTGCTCCTCCATCCGCTCGGGCGTGGTCACCCGGTCGTGCACAACGGCCAGACTAGGCCCGACGGCGACCGTGACCACCCGCCCACTGGCATGGCGGGCGTGTGTCGTCGTCCGAACGACACCGGTCCCGGTGGCAGGGCTCCGTACGGTGGTTGTCGACAGGGCTGCCGTCCCGACCTCCAATCCCACCTCGAAAGGCCCACCCATGGTTTCCGTCGCACTCGTCGTAAGGCTCGTCGCCAAGCCCGACCGCGCAGAGGACGTCGCGCAGTTCCTCGCCTCGGCGCTGCCGATGGCCGAACAGGAGGAGCAGACCATCGCGTGGTTCGCGCTGCGCACCGACGAGACCACCTTCTGGGTCGTCGACGCCTTCCCGGGTGACGAGGGCCGCCAGGCCCACCTCGACGGCGACATTGCCGCCGCGCTGATGGCCAACGCCGAGGAACTGCTGGCCGAGGACCCCCAGATCATGCCGGCCGACGTCCTGGCCGCCAAGCTCCCCGCCTGACCCCAGGCACCACCACCCACCGCCCACCGGAACCGCCACCGAACGACGTCGAGTGTGCGCATCACCCCCATATTCGGGGGCGATCCGCACACTTGATCGGTGTTTTCACGCGAGTTGGGTCATCCAGCCGTCGGGGTCGTCGGCGCGGCCGTACTGGATGTCGACCAGTTGACGACGGATCGCCATGGTGACCTCGCCAGCAGTGTTGCCATCGCCCATGGTGAGCGTGCGGTTCCCGTCCTGCAGACTCCCCAACGGCGTGACCACGGCGGCCGTGCCACACGCGAAGACCTCGGTGATGTCACCGGACTCGGCCCCGGCGATCCACTCGTCGATGGACACCGGGCGCTCGACGACTTCGTGGCCGGCTTCGCGGGCCAGCGTGATCACCGACTCGCGGGTGACGCCCTCGAGGATGGTCCCGGACAACGGCGGGGTGACCAGCACACCGTCGGACTGGACGAAGAACAGGTTCATGCCCCCCAGTTCCTCGACCCAGCGCCCCTCGATCGCATCGAGGAAGCAGACCTGCTGGCAGCCGTGCTCGGTCGCCTGTTGCTGGGCCGCCAGGCTCGCGGCGTAGTTGCCACCACACTTTGCGGCCCCGGTCCCGCCACGTGCGGCGCGGGTGTAGTCGCGGGACAACCAGATGCTGACCGGCGCCGGGCCGGACGCGAAGTAGGCGCCCACCGGTGACGTGATCACCATGTAGGTGACCTCGCGGGCCGGGCGCACGCCCAGGAAGGTCTCGCTGGCGATCATGAACGGGCGGATGTAGAGGCTGGACTCCTCGGCTGTCGGCACCCAGTCGCGATCGGTGGTGACCAGCGAGGTCAGCGACTGGAGGAACGCGCCGTCGGGGAGTTCCGGCAGGGCCAGGCGACGGGCCGACCGGTTGAACCGGGCGGCGTTCTTGTCCGGCCGGAACGCCCAGATCGAGCCGTCGGGGTGGCGATAGGCCTTGAGCCCCTCGAAGATCTCCTGGGCGTAGTGCAGCACGGCCGCGGCCGGGTCGAGGCTGATCGGTCCGTAGGCACGGACCTCGTCGTCGTGCCAGCCGTCGGCGGCGGTCCACGTCGCCGTCGCCAGGTGGTCGGAGAAGTGTTTCCCGAACCCCGGGTCGGCCAGCACGGCCGCGCGCTCGGCGTCGGTGGCGGGACTCGTGGAGGCCGTCACGGGGAAGGACAGGGCGGCAGTCAGGGTGTCAGTCATGGTCCCGACCACGCTACTCGCTGACCGCGACCGCCCGCACCTCCCTGCCATGGCTGACGCACCCGCGGCGGATCCGAATCTGCCCGAGCGCAGGTTTTCAACGCAGCAGGCTGGCGCGAAGGGCGTGGCCCAGTCCCCCGATCGCCTCGAGGTCGAGGTGGTGGAGGCGGAAGTGGCCCTGTTGGGTCACGTGGACCAGTCCGGCCTCGCGCAGCACCGTGAGGTGGCGCGACACCGTCGGCGGGGTCAACCCGGCCAGGCCGGCCAATTCCTGGGTCGAGCGCGCCTCGTTGGCCAGCAGCGCGGCCAGTTCCCGTCGGCTGGGGTCGGCCAGTGCCTCCAGCCGCGCGACGGTCACCGCCAGCGGAGGCAGGGCCTCGGTCGCGACCCGGCGGTGGACCGGGTACTGGATGCCGTGGACCCAGCGGGGGTTGGACTGGACGATGACGTGGGGGTGGCACAACAGGCTCGGCAGCACCAGCAGACAGCGCTGGTCGGTGAGGTCGATGGTGGCCTCGAAGGCCTTGTCCACGACGACCGACCGGTCGTCGCGACGGTGGATGCCGTGGCTCAACCCGGCAAGCAGCACCAGCGGGCCGCGGCTGGCCAGGATGGCGGCGGCATCGTCGACGGACTGGCGCAGCACCGGTCGCAGCCCACGCCACTCGGCGTCGAAGAACGCCTCGCGACATCCGCCCAGGAACGTCACGAGCCGCTGCTGGACCCCGTCGGGATCGTCCAACAGCGCCCGCGCGGTCGCCTCGACCGTGCCGCCGCGGGCGCGGGCGTGCGCCAGCAGTTGGTCGTCGCCCTCGCCCGGGCGGTGACCGGGGGCCAAGGGTTCGTCCAACCGCGTGCCCAACGGTTGCAGCGACTCGGTCGCGAACGCGTCGGTCGGGATCGCGGCCACGGCCGCCAGCTCGTCGTCAAGGTCCCGATGCACCGGCAGGTCGCGGGACACGGCCAGGAAGTAGTTGGCTCGGTAGCCGTCCCACAGGAACGACAGGGCCCGGAACTCGTGGTCCAGGGCCGGTGGGAAGGTGGCGAGGATCCGCTCGCGCCACTCGGCCAGGAACAGGTGGTGGTCGGGACTGGTGAGCACGTGCAGCGCCGCCGACAGCTCCGCCAGCGGTGACAGGGTCGGTCGGATGCCCCGGGACGCGTCCTCGGGGAGGTGGATCGTGACGGCGATGGCCGCGTCCTGTTCGTCGCGCGGGGACCGTGGACCGGGGTCGACCGGTGGCGTCGGTCCCGTCCCGCGAGCCCAGTGTGCGCAAGTCTGTCGCCGCGATGCAATCACCACGCGCGCCCGAGTGGTCCGGGTCAAACTTGCTTCATCAACTTCCACCCGCCCGACTCGATCGCGAAGGACTCGCCATGATCGTCACGCCCGAACTCGTCAACGCCCACCGCCAGGACCTGATGGCCGCCGCCGCCGACCACCGGCGCACCCACCCGGACGTCGTCACGTCACCGCCCCGCCGCAGCCGCTGGCTGCCCGGCCACCGCGCCGCCTGACGATCCCAGGTCGCCCCCATTGGGGGTGAACAGGCGAGCGCGCACCACAACGCGACGCCGCGACCCGATTCGGGTCGCGGCGTTCATCGTGCGGCGGCGAGGTCAGTCGGAACCGGTGACTGCGTCCTTGACGTTGCGACCAGCTTCCTTGACCGAGCCCTTGGCCTGGTCTTCCTTGCCCTGCTGCTCCAGCCGCTCGTCGTCCGTCATCTTGCCCGCGGTTTCCTTGGCCTTGCCGCGCATCTTGTCGGTCCGGGGTGCGTCACCCATGTCCTGGTCCTCGCGTCGGGGATAGCGTGCAGGTGCCACGGTAGGACTCGGCTCGATCGCCACGCTCGGCCGGACGGCCCGGTCCGAAGGCCGGTTGTCCCTTCGTCTCGGCACGTCTCGACCCGTCTCGACCATCGAGGTGTCCCATGCGACTGCATCCCCACGCGGCTGCCGGCGAGCCGTTCGTCGCGCCCGACGGCGACCAGGTCACGGCCGAACGCGAGCAACGCGAGCGGGACGCCCCGGCCGCCGCCGGGACTCCGATCGAGGTTGCGCGGGTCAACGATCGCCGGATCGGCGGGGTCGGTTGCCGTGCCTACGTCCCCCACGGGGACGCCCCACTCGCCGGACGCTGGATCGTCATCTACCTCCATGGCGGGGGCTGGGTGTTCGGCAGCCTGGGGACCGCCGACGCGACCTGCCGACGCCTGGCCGACCGCTCCGGGTGCGTCGTCGTATCGGTCGACTACCGACTGTCGCCGGACGCCACATGGCCGGCGGCGATCGACGACGGCGAGGCAGTACTGGTCGCGGTGCACGACGGCGAGGAGGTCGCGGACCTCGACCTTGACCATTCCCGGATCGTCGTCGCCGGCGATTCTGCCGGCGCGTTCCTGGCGACCGTGCTGGCCCGCCGGGCCCGCGACGCCGGCCGGGGGTTGCCGGACAGGCGCTGGTCTACCCGGTCGTGCGCCGAGCCGCGCTGGATGACCGTGAGCCCGGGGACGGTACCGACGACGGCCTGTCGATCGCCGCGATGCGGTGGTACTGGGACCAGTTCCTGGGCGCGAGCGGCATCCCGGCCGACGCGGTCGGCGACGTGGACCCACTGGTCGCGGACCTCGCCGGACTGCCGCCGACGCTGGTGGTGACGGCCGAGCACGACGTCCTGCGGCCCGAGGGCGAGGCCTACGCCGGGGCGTTGCAGGCCGCGGGCGTGGACGTCGTGGCCACCTGCTGGCAGGGCATGCCCCACGGGTTCTTCCGCCTGTTCACGACCTATCCCGCGGCCGCGCTGGCCGTCGACCACGTCGCCGCCTGGTGCCGCCACGCCGTGGCCGGTTGACCCACCGACCGCGGTCGCGCCGGACCCATCCCGTCGAGTGGGCGTGATGTCGGCAATCCGTTGCCGGATCGACTCCCGGTCGACCGGAGCCCACGCAGGCCGGGTCAGGTCCCGGCAGTCGCGTGGTCGGTGCGCCACAGGTCGAGCAGGCCGCGGAGGTGGCCCAGGAAGCGGGTCGTGCTCGTGCGCCGGGTAGGTGGTGCGGACGGTCTGGACCAGCAGGTCGTCGAAGTCGTCGGAGCACACCCAGTCGTGCACCAGTTCGTCGAGGTGCGGCAACGTCGTGGCGCAGAAATCGCGATCGCGATCGACCTCGAAGTGCTCGTCGGCCAGGGCCTGGTAGCGGCCATCCGGTCGGCCTCGTCGCGGTCGGGGTCGTCCGCGATCGAGAACCACGGCTTCGGATCGGCGTGGGCCCGCATCGCCCGACCGGTCGCCACGCAGAACGCCACCTCGTAGCGATCGTGCATCGGCTCGTCCGGCCGGAACTTCATCACCATCGTCTCGGGGCCGATGGTCAGGGCCCGCGCGAAGCTGTCGTAGGGATCGACCGCCTGCTGCAGGTGCATCAGCATCTCGCCGGACTCGTCGTAGGCCGCGCGCAGGTCGTCGGGCGAGTCGATGCGCGACACCCCGCGCCACCCGCCCCCGTCGTAGGGCTTCATGGACAGCGGATAGCCCAGGTCCGCCGCGATCGCCTCGAGGTCGAACGGCTCGTTGTAGCGGTCGGCGGTGTAGGCCCAGCGGTCGTTGTCCAGCGGGTTTCTTGTACGGCACCAGCACGGTCTCGGCACCTTGAGACCCAGTCGGATCATGGCGCAGTACGCGGCGTGCTTCTCCATCGACTGGAACGTGAAGGGCGAGTTCAGGAGGTAGACGTCGTCCATCAGCGCGACCTTCTTCAACCACTCGCGCGGGTGGTAGTACCAGTAGGCCAACCGGTCGATCACCAACGCGTGGCGTGGGTCGGCACGCAGCGAGAACGGCTCGATCCGGACCCGCTCGGTGGCCAGGCAGTGGTCGGCCCCGTCGTGGGTGAAGGTGCCCAGCCCCGCGGCGATGGTCTCGAAGGCGCGCGCCCAGGGCCAGGGGCTCGGCTCCGTCGCTGTCCTCGGCGACGAACGGCAGCAGGCGGTGGAGCAGCCAGTGCTGGTAGGCGCCGTGGCGCCGAGCCCGTTCTTCGATGTCGATCGACCGGTCCGACCACGAGAAGCCGTCGGCCGAGTCGACGCAGTAGAGCTTGGCCCGGCCGCCGTCGACCAGGTCGCGCACGGAGTCGACCATCCCGTTGTTGGCGAAGTCCCACGCCCGGCCGGCCTCGCTGGGGAACACGATCACCGGTCATCCCCAGTGGCCGTGGACCTGCACGGCCAGCGTGGCGTCGTGGCCGTCCACGGGCAGGTCGAGGTGTCGCGGGCTCATCGGGCTCCCGAGGTCGTGGTGGCCGGCATGTCGGGTGCCGCGTCGGTCGGCCGCATCATGCCGCATCGCCCCACTGCCGGGTGACCAGGTCGTCCAGCGACGGCGCCAAGCCGTCGCGCCACGCGGTGTAGTTGTGCAGGTCGGGCAGCGGGGCGAACGACGTGCGGTGGCCGGCGGCGGCCAGCACCTCCACCATGGCGAGGTTGTTGTCGAGGTTCTCCTCGTGGGTGCCGCAGGTCAGCGCGATGTCGAGAGGCGTCACCCGTTTCGCGCGGGTCCTCACACCTCCCACCCACGCCGTGATCCGCCCGAAGCCGGGATGTGTGGCCTCCTGAGGGTCCAGGTGGGGCAGGAAGAACGAGCCCGACTGGCTGAACACGCCCCCCACCGGCAGCCGGGGTGGTGTCGGGGAGTTCGACCGGGGACCAGGTGGTCACGGGAACGGTGCCCACCACGGTGTCGACCGCACGGGTGGTGCGGTTGGCGTCCAGCCCCGGGTCGGTCCGCCAGGCCGGCTCGCGGTACTCCGGGAGGTGGGCGACGCTGCGATTGCCGAACACCGTGGCCACGGTGTTCGGGTTGCCGGGGTCGAGCACGACCGCGGCGTCACCGTCGCGGTCGGCGACCAGCAACCGGTACTCGAGCCGTTGCACCGGGGGGCGCGGGACGCCCAGGGCCCAGCCGTCGACCGTGCGGCGGAACCGGTGGTCGGCCACCAGGTCGTCGTCACAGGCCAACTGCACCTGCCGCAGGCGGTGCTGGGGATCGTCGACCACGAACACCAGTCGATCGTCAACCACCGTCGGAGCACTCATGAGCACGCACGATAGTCCCCGTCAGGACGGGAACGGTCGGCACATGCGTTGCTCGTCTGGCACGATCGGCGATGGATCGCCGGGGACCTCGGTGGGCAGGAGGGTGGCGATGGTGTTCGACCTGGACGTGCTGGTCGTCGGTTCGGGGTTCGGTGGCAGTGTGTCGGCGCTGCGGCTGACCGAGAAGGGCTACCGCGTCGGCGTCGTCGAGTGCGGTCGGCGCTGGACCCCCGAAACCATGCCCAGGTCGGACTGGGACGTGCGCAACTACCTCTGGTTCCCACGGCTGGGCATGAGGGGGATGTTGCGAATGACCCTCATGAAGGACGTCTTCGTCCTGTCGGGGTCAGCCGTCGGTGGTGGGTCAGTGGTTTACGCCAATACCCTGTACCGCCCGCTGGAGCGCTACTGGACGGACCCCCAGTGGGCGCACATCGCCGAGTGGAGGACGGAGTTCACGCCCTTCTACGACCAGGCCGAGCGGATGCTGGGCGCCGACCGGGTGCCTTTCGAGACCAACGCCGACGGGGTCATGCGCGCGATCGCCGACCGGATGGGTGTCGCCGACACGTTCCGACCGACCGACGTCGGGGTCTACTTCGGCGAACCGGGCGACGAGGTGGCCGACCCCTACTTCGGTGGAGCGGGGCCGACCCGCACGGGGTGCGTGCACTGCGGTGGCTGCATGATCGGATGTCGCCACAACGCCAAGAACTCGCTGGACCACAACTACCTCCACCTGGCGGAGGCCGGTGGAGCACAGGTGTTCCCGGACCGCGAGGTCGTCGACGTGACGCCGATCGCGACCGGTGGGTACGAGGTCGTCGCGGTCCCGCCTGGTCGGCGTGGCCCCCGCCAGGTGTGGACGACCGAGCAGGTGATCTTTTCGGCCGGGTCGTTGGGAACGCAGAAGCTGCTGCACCGGTTGAAGGACGAGGGGCGGTTGCCGGCGCTGTCCGACGCGCTGGGCAGCATGACCCGTACCAACAGCGAGTCGATCGTCGGGGTGTCCGCGCGGTCCTTCGACGTCGACTACTCGCAGGGGGTGGCGATCACCTCCAGCATCCACCCGGATGCCGACACCCACATCGAGCCGGTGCGCTACCCCCAGGGCTCCGGTGCGACCGTGGGGGCGCTGTCGGCGCTGATCGTCGACGGCGGTGGGCGGATCCCCAGGTGGCTCCGCTTCCTTCTCACCGCGGTGACGCATCCGGTCGCGTTCGCCCGGTCGGTTGTCACGATGCGCGGCGTGGCGGAACGATCGATCGTGCTGCTGGTGATGCAGAGCCTGGACAACAGCCTGCGCACCGTCCGGAGGACGACCCCGTTCGGCAGCTTCCTGACGACCGAGCAGGGCCACGGTGAGCCCAACCCGACCTGGATCCCCCAGGCGAACCGGGCCGCGCGCGAGGCTGCCGACGTCATGCAGGGCACGGCCTTCGGATCGGTCTTCGAAGCACTCTTCGACGTCCCGACGACCGCACACATCATCGGTGGGTGCCCGATCTCTGACCGCGACGCGGACGGCGTCGTCGATCCCTACCACCGGGTGTACGGCTACGACGGGCTCCACGTTTGCGACGGGGCAGTCGTCACCGCCAACCTGGGTGTGAACCCGTCGTTGACGATCACGGCGATGGCCGAGCGGGCGATGTCGATGTGGCCGAACCGGGGCGACGTGGACCCGCGGCCGGCGCCGGGGGAGGCCTACCGTCCCGTGCCTCCGGTCCCGCCACGGACGCCGGCCGTGCCCGCCGACGCCTCCGGCGCCTTGCGCCTGTTGCCCGTCGTCGAGACCCGATGACCCGTCGGCTCGCCGGACCTGGTCGGGGTGGGCGGACCACCTGCCGCGGTCCTGTCAGCCCGGTCACATCGCGAGGTCGTCGAGGACGCTGCGCGGGCCGGTGCGGATGTACCACTCGTAGCCGTACACGCCGGCGAACGTCTCCGGTCGAGCTGCATGGCGTGGGAGTCGG
>JBBSMS010000100.1:0-12447 GCA_038233055.1 Nitriliruptorales bacterium | reverse complement strand
CGCTCCCACCTCCACGGAAGTCCCGCCCATGCCCACGGCCGCCACCGCCGACCTGGTCGCCATCGCGGTGACCGGGGACGACCGCGTCAGCCACCTCGACGCGGTGACGACGCAGCGCTTCCTCGGGGCCGTCCCCGGGTCTGTGCTGGGCTGGCTGGTCCTGGACGCCAAGGGTGGGCCACTGGCCATGGGTTGGGCACTGGTCGACGACGACCGCATCCTGTTGCTGGCACCGGCCGCCGCCGCCGATCACGTGATCGACGTCCTGGCGACACGCACCTTCCTGGCCGACATCACCTTCACCCGCCTGGACCTGCCGGTGGTGTCGCTGGGCGGGCCGGACCTGGACCAGGCGCTGACCGCCGCGGGGACCGACCTCCTCCCGGACACTTGGCGAGCGGTCGCCGACGACGTCCTGGCGATGCGGCATGCTTTCGGGGTCGAACTGGTCGGCACCGCCGACGCCAACACGGTGGTGACCTCGCCGACGCCGGTCACGATCGACGACCTGCTGGTGGCACGCGGCGAGCCGCGCTGGGGCCACGAGGTCGTGCCGGGCCGGTTGCCCGAGGAGTACGGGTTGCTGGCGACCCACGTCCACCTCGCCAAGGGCTGCTACCCGGGCCAGGAACCGATCGCGCACATGTGGATGCTCGGACGGCCGCGGCGCCGACTCGTCCTGCTCGGTCCCCGCGCGGACACGACCGACGCCCCGTCCACGGAGGTGGAGGTCACCGGCCGCGCGGACGGACGGGGCCTGGGCTGGGTCCGCCCCGACGTCGAGCCCGGCACCCCGGTCGGGGACGACCTGGTCGTGACGGGGGCGGTGGGTGCCGACCGGGAGGTCGTCGGCTGGACCCCGGAGCAGACCCGTCGTCGCGACCGCGAGGGGGCGACATCCCTGCCCGGCCGCCGCCCGTGACCACGGCACCGAGCGAGGCGGGCGTCGCTGCCGAGCCTGCCGTCGCCGACCTGGCCACGGACTTCGTGGCGGCCGTGTGCCGGCCCGGCGACGTCCCGGCCGTCCTGGACACGCTCGCCCGCGTGGACCCGGTCGACCTCGCTGGCCTGGTCGCCGCGGTCGACGATCACCAGCCCATGACCCTGGAGGTGGTGGTCGACGTGTTGGCCGAACTGGGCGTGTCGCCGACGTTCATCGCGAGCGCCGTGGGCGTGGATGCCGACGACGTCCACGTCCTGCTGGGACCGCCGCTGCCCGACCACCGACCGTCCCGTGGCGCCACTGCGTCCCGGGTCATCGACGTGTCCCACGAACGCCGCGACGAGGTGGGCCCCGCGTCGGGCGAGGACACGGACACCGAGCGCGAGGCCGTGCGGGTGGTCACGGCCGGCCCCGACCTGCGCGTGGACGTGGCCGTGGCTGCCGGCGACGACCACCGGGCCGATGCCGCGGATGTCCAGTTGGCCGCGGACGGGGCGGAGGCGGAGTCGGGCATCCAGCACGCCGCGGAGGGTTCGGACGCCGAGTCGGTCGGTGGGTCGGTCGACGGGCTGGGGGAGTCGGCCACGCCCGTGGTGCGGATCGGGGCCGACGACCCTGCCCAGGACGTCGACGAGGCGATCGACCGGTCAGCCGCGAGCCCGGTCCCCGACCCGTCGTCGCGCGCCCGGGTGTGGTTCGCCGTCGTGTTGTTCGTCCTGTTGGTCGGCGGAGCCGTGGCCCTGGCCTGGCTGGTCGGCGCCTTCCAGGCCGGCTAGGCGGGCCGGCTGGACGGGTCCTGCCGAGACGTCAGGCTCCCTCGGTCGCGATCGGCTCGACGTCGCGGCAGATGTCCGCGACAGCCTGTGCGAGTTCGTCGGGTGCCGCCTCGGTGACCTCCGTGGGGAGATCGTTCTCCTCCAGCAGGGCCTCGACCAGGAAGTCCGCGCCCATCAACTGCACGGACTCGCACAACCCGGCGACCTCCTCCGGGGTCGAGTCGTCAAAGCCCTCCAGCACCAGGGCCTGCAGGTCCTCGTCACCGCCGGCCGTCGCGGCCCCGGGCGAGGGTTCGGACGGGGCGTCGGACGCACCCGGGGCGGTCGGCGTGGTCGTGTCGGTCCCGGGATCGTCGCCGCCGCACCCGGCGAGCATCACCACCGCGATCGCCGCGACCGTGACCAGGCCACGCCGTCGGCGCGCCGGGCGTGGCGGGACGGGGTCGATCGTGGCAGGTGGCGTGACGGCGGGCATGGGGGCTCCTGTGGCGGGCGCGGTCCAGTGGTCGGGCGCGGTCGTCAGCCGAGTGCGGCGAGCGCCGTGAGCAGGCCGTCGGCGTGGGTCTTGGGGGTGGCGCGCTTCCAGACCTTGGCGACGGTCCCGTCGGCGTCGACCAGCACGGTCGACCGCTTCACCCCGACGACGGTCTTGCCGTACCGCTTCTTGTCGCCCCACGCGCCGTAGGTCTCCATGACCTCGTGGTCGGTGTCGGCCAGCAGCCGGTGCGGCAGGTCGAACTTGTCGGCGAAGGCGCGGTGCGAGTCGACGTCGTCCGGCGACACGCCCAGCACCTGCGCTCCGGCCGCCTGCAACTGGCCCCACGCGTCGCGGATCCCGCACGCCTGGGTGGTGCAGCCCAGGGTGTCGTCCTTGGGATAGAAGTAGATGACGACCGGTGCCCCGCGGAGATCGGCCAGGTGCACGTCATCGCCGTCCTGGTCCTGCAGGGTGAAGTCGGGTGCGGTGTCGCCGGCGGTGACGTTCATGGGCTGGTCCTCGGGCTCGGGTGGTCGGTCCCCACGAGGCTACGGCCCGTCCCGCCGGCCGGGCCGCCCCCGCCGGGGTCGATGGGCCACGCCGTAGACCCATTAGGCTCGTCGGGTCCACCGTCCCGCCCACCCCAGGATCCGCCGCCATGGCCGCTGCCGACGACCGTCCGACGGACGCGTCCGACGAGCCCGATCCTGCCACCGAGCACGTGCACGGTGAGCACGGCGTGGAACACCTGCTGGGGCGGGCCGGTGACCTCGGGGCCTACATCCGCAGCCAGCGCGAGGGTGCCCGGTTGTCCTTGCGCAAGCTGGCCCACATGGCGGGGGTCTCGAATCCGTACCTGTCCCAGATCGAGCGCGGCCTGCGCAACCCTTCGGCCGAGATCCTGCAGGGGATCGCGCGGGCGCTGGAGATCTCGTCCGAGACCCTGTACGTCCGCGCCGGCCTGCTCGACGAGGTCGACCCGGAGGTGGGGGTCGAGGAGGCGATCCGGGCGGACCCGGAACTCACCACTCCGCAGAAGGTGGCGCTGGTGGAGATGTACCGCTCGTTCCGTCGGCTGGCCGCACTCGACGAGGAATAGCGGTCGCGAGGACGACGTTTCGCCATCCGGGCCGCTGCCCGGACCCGCGCTCAGGGCCCCGTCGCCCGACCGTCCGCCGCCAGCCGAGGAACGTCCGTGACCGTCCTGACCGAGCATGCCGACCTGGGCGACGACGCCGTGCGGTCCGCGTGGACGGACCTGCTCGACACAGATCCCCGGGCCACGGTGTTCCAGTCGCCCCGGTACCTCCAGGCCTGGCAGGCGTCCCTTGGCACCGCCGAGGACGTGACGACCCTGGCCATGCACGGCGGCGAGGACCTGGTGGGCATCGCGGTCGAGGCGGTCGCGACCGTCGACGGCCACAGCGTGGTCCGCCTCGCCGGCGGGACCGAGGTCACCGACTACCGCGGCCCGGTGGCGCGGCCGGACCACGAGGACGCGCTCGCGACCGCGTGGGCCGAACGGCTGGCCGCGTCCGACGTCGACCGCATCGACCTGTCCGCGCTGCCGGATGACACCGGCTGGCCCGAGCGCCTCGCGATCGCCCTGGAGGCCGCCGGGGCCACCGACGTGACCCGCGAGCGCCACGACGTCGCCCCGGTCGTCGACCTGTCCGACGGGTTCGATGCGTGGCAGGCGTCGCTGGACGGCAAGGACCGACAGGAACTGCGGCGCAAGGCCCGCAAGCTCGGACGTGACCTGGGCCCGGTCGCAGTCGTGGAGGCCGGGGCGGACGACCTCGAGGCCGCGCTCGACCGCTTCTTCACCATGAACGACCAGGCGAATGGCGACAAGGCGTCGTTCTTCGACCGGCCCGAGATGCGCGACTGGTTCCGCGCGCTGGGCAAGGAGTTCCACGGCGACGGGATCTTCCGACTGCACGAACTCACCGTCGCCGACAACCCGGTCGCGGCCAACGTGTCGCTGGTGTGGGGTGACCGCTGGGGCCTGTACAACTCGGCCTGGAACCCGCGCCTGTCCGGCTTCTCGCCCGGCAACGTGCTGGTGGCCGAACTGGTCGAGCTGGCCGCTGCCGACGGCCTGGCGACCTTCGACCTGCTTCGTGGCGACGAGGCCTACAAGTACACGTTCGGGGCCGTGGACCGCGACGTCGTCCAGGTGACTGCCGTGCCCGCCGGTGCGTCCGGATGACGCCGCCGCGCCCCGTCGACCCTCGCACGTCGCTGGGCGACGGCCGCCTGCGCATCGGGCTGGTCTCGGCCCACACGTCGCCGTTGCAACAGCCCGGGACCGGCGACGGTGGCGGCCTGAACGTCTACGTGTTGGAGGTGGCCCGACGGCTGGCCGCCCGGGGACACCTGGTCGACGTGCTGACGCGTCGCACCAATCCCGACGAGCCCGACATCGTCGCGGTGGCCGACGGGCTGCGCGTGGTCCACCTGCAGGCCGGGCCGGCCGACGCCGTGCCCAAGGGCGACCTCCCGTCCCACCTGTGCTCGTTCTCGATGCAGGCCCTGGCGCGTGGAGGTGACTACGACCTGCTGCACAGCCACTACTGGCTGTCGGGGTGGGTCGCCCGCCGGCTGTCGCGCCGGTGGGGGATCCCGTTCGCCCACACCTTCCACACCCTGGGCGTGATGAAGAACCAGGCCCTGGCGCCGGGTGACCTGCCCGAACCGCCGCTGCGCCTGGTGGCCGAACAGCGCATCGCCGACGACGCCGACCGGGTGCTGGCACTGACCTGTGGCGAGGGGCGCCTGTTGCACCACCGGCTCGGGATGTCGGGGACACGCATCACCGTGGTCCCACCGGGGGTCGATGTCGACCGGTTCACCCCGGACCCGTCCGACGAGCCACCCCTCGGGCCGCGGGTCATGGCAGCACTCGCGGCGATCGGGTCGGCCCCGCTGGTGCTGTTCGTGGGACGCCTGCAACCACTGAAGGGCCCTGACGTCGCGGTCCGGACCCTGGCGGCCTTGCGCGAGACCGTGCCGGACGTGCAGTTGCTGGTGGTCGGCGGAGCCTCCGGTGCGGAGGCCGGGCGGATCGAGCCCGCCGAACTGGCGGCCGAGGCGGCCGCGCTGGGCATCGGCGACGCCGTGCACGTCGTCCCGGCCCGACCCCAGCAGGAGTTGGCCGTGCTGTACCGCCGGGCCGACGTCGTCCACGTGCCGTCGCGGACCGAGACCTTCGGCCTGGTGGCGCTGGAGGCCCAGGCCAGCGGGACGCCCGTCGTGGCCAGCGCGGTCGACGGCCTGCACGCGGTCGTCCAGGACGGCGGCACCCTTGTCGAGGGCCACGACCCCGCCGACCACGCGGCCGCCATCGCGCACTGGCTGACGGACCCGGACGCGGCTGCAGCCGCCGCTCGGGCCGGGCGTGACCAGGCCCTGGCGCACTCCTGGGATGCCACCGTCGACCGCCTGGAGTCGGTGTACGGTGCGATGGCCGCGACCTCGTCGATGGCCCCGGCGGCCTGACCGGCCGGATCCCGACCGTCGCCCGGCAACCACCGTTGCCCACCACAGGCCATGCCGTGACGCCGTCCGCCGACCCCGCCCAGCCCGACCGGTCGCCCACCGAGGTCGCCGACGCCCTGGTGGGTGGGGTCGAGGCGTTGGGTCTGGACCTGGACGACCTCGGTGACGGTCGTTTCATGACGATGCTGTCCGGCGAGTGGAAGCGCACGATCCCGGTGCTGTTCCACGTCGGTGACCGGTCGGTGCGGGTGACCTCGTTGCTGGCCGGACGTCCGGACGGCAACCACGGCGAGGTGCACGAACTGCTGTTGCACCGCAACGAACGCAGTGGCTGGGTCCACTTCGCGCTCGACGACGAGGGCGACATCGTCCTGATCGGCCGGATCCCGCTGGCGGTGGTGGACCACGCGACCCTCGACGAACTCCTGGGCGAGGTGCTGGCCGTGTCGGACGCGACCTTCAACAGCGTCCTGCGGGCCGGGTTCGCGGACTACATCGACGCCGAACAGGCGTGGCGCGCGGCCAACGACATGCCGCCCAACCCCGTGTCCACGCAGGGCTGAGGTCCACGCGCTGGCGCTCGACCCGGCGCTGCCGCCGCGGACTGGCCGCCCCGGCCATGGGCGCCGTAGGGTCGTGGACGTCCGCCGACCGGGAGTCACGCCGCATGTCCACCACGATCGATCGCGTTGCCATCATCGGGGTCGGGCGCATGGGTTCGGCCATCGCCTCGGCGCTGGTCGCCGCGTCCGCGGTGGCCGTCGGCGAGGTGGTGGGGGCAGAACCCGATGCCGAGGTCGCGACTGCGCGGGCGCAGGACCTGGGCATCGAGGTGGTGACCGACCCGGCTGCGGCGGCCAGCGGGGCCGACGTCGTGCTGGTCGCCGTCAAGCCCCACCTGGTGGTCGAGGTGCTGGCCGATCTCGCCGACGCACTGGATCCCGACGCGGTCGTCGGCTCGGTGGCGGCGGGCATCACGACCGCGGCGATGGAGGCGGCGCTGCCCGACGGCACGCGGGTGGTGCGCGTCATGCCCAACACGCCGATGCTGGTCGGTCGCGGCATGGCCGTGGTCACCGGGGGACGCCACGCCACCGAGGACGACGTGGCGCGCGTGGCGGCGCTGTTGGGCGAGGCGGCCGAGGTGCTGGTCCTCCCCGAGGACCAGTTCGACGCCGTGACCGGCGTGTCCGGGTCCGGTCCGGCGTGGGTGTTCGCGCTCGCCGAGGCGATGGTGACCGGTGCCGAGGCGGTGGGGTTGGCCCACGACGACGCGGTCGTGCTGGTCGAACAGACCGTGGCCGGGGCGGGCCACCTGTTGGCCACCAGCGACCTCGACGCCGGGGAGTTGCGCGAGATGGTGTCGTCGCCCGGCGGGACCACCCTGGCCGGGTTGGGCGTGCTCGGGGACCACGAGTTCGGCGCCGCCGTCGAGGCCGCGATCGCCGCGGCGACCGACCGCAGCCGTGAACTGGGTGCCTGAGACGGCCCGTCAGCCGAAGGCGTGCAGCCGTTGGTTGCCCGGCGAGAGCACCACCATGCCGATGTCCGAGGTCAGGACCTCGCTCCAGCCACCGTGCTCGCCGACGACCGTCGACAGGTCCACGGACCACGCCGGGACGAGGTCCGGCCACCGCCGGAGGTCGATCCGGTCCCCCGTGGCCGTCGGCGCGAGCACGCCCTGGCTCGTGACGACCACGCGGAACTGGGTCTGGGGAAACGCCACGGAGGCGAGTGCGCGGTCGAGGTTGTCGACCGGGTGGATCGCCATCGTGACCTGGCCATCATTGCCCCAGTCCTCGGTGAGGACGAGCATCCGTCCGTCGACATCCACGACCTGGGCGACGGCGAGGAACTCGGCGTCGCGGTCCAACCGGTTCCCGTCGAGGTCGAAGGCCGCGGCCAGTTGCTCCCCGGCGTCCTCGTCCCAACCCGCGACGACGACGCCCACCCCGGGAAGCCCGATCGGCCACAGCGGCCCGCGGGCCTCGGCGCCGGTCAACGGCGTCCGCCACCGCTCGTCGCCGGCGCGATCGAGGAGCACCAGTTCGTCGCCGTCGACCGCGGCCAGGTACTGCCCGACGGCCGCCGGCGGATCGGTGCCGGGCAACGGGGCGCCGGCAACGGTCCCGTCCAGCCCGTGCACCTCCCACCGGCCGCGCCGGCTGGCCATGACCTTGTCGTCGTCGAGCCAGGAGCACCCCTGGGTGCCCTCCTCCCACGACGTCCGGCCGGAACGGGTGTCCACCAGTTCGCACCCGGTCGCGGTCGCGAGCAGGACGTGGCCGGCCGATGCCCCCATGTCCCAGGCCATGCCCCGCTCCCACAGCACCCGTCCGTCATCGGCTGCCAGCGCGACCAGTCGAGGGTCGTCCTGTTCCACGGCCTCCCGCGTGCCGTGCACCGTGGTCGTGGTGCCGTCGCCCTCCACGAGCAGCACCAGCGAGTGTTGGGGCACGGAACGTTCCCACAGCATGGCCTTGCTCACCACGTGACGCGCGGTCACCGGGACGCGCCCGTCCGGTGACGACGATCGCCCCACGACGACCACGCGTTCGTCCACCAGGGCGACACCGTCGCCGGGGGCGAGGTCGAGCGTCCACCGCCGCACCACCGTCGCAGCCGGCGCGTCGGGGAGGTCGAGGCCCCGGCCACCGACCAGGTCGGCCGTGGGCAGCCCGGCCGGTCGCGCCGTGACCGCGATCGCAGCCAGGACCGCCAGCACCACGAGGTTGGCGTGCCGGCTCCTCCACCAGAACCGGGCATGGCGGTCACCGGTCGAGGTGATCGCGGTCGGACCAGTCGAGGTCGCGTCGACCGGATCCACGCCCGGGCCAACCACCATGGACGTTTCGTCCGTGGGTACCGGGTTCGTCGAGCCGGACGGTCGATCGCCGATGCTGCCCCCACCGTCGGGTGCGCCCCGAGCCTACGACGTCCGGGAGCCTGGGCGTCGGGTCCTGTCGGCACCACGACGGGCATTCCCCACGACGCCGACGCCCTCGACAACGGCCGGGACCTCGGCGGACGACTGTCGCCGACCTCCCGACGCGTCGGCTGCTCAGGCGTAGGCGTGGACGGTCCAGCGGCCGTTGCCCTCGAGCCACGGCGCCAGGACCAGGCCGGACGACGACGTCTGGACGGTCGTCCACCCGTCGGACACGTACGCCGACCCGTCCAGCGGCATGCTCCACACCGGTTCGAGTCGCGGCCACGACCGCAGGCTGAGTTCGGGGACATCGTCGGTGCCGACCAGGAGCAGCCCCTGGGCAGTCAACGGCCCGAGCGGCGCGTTCATCCACTGTCCGTTGGCGTCGGCCACCACCCGCGCGGGATCATCGAGGTCGCGGACCTCCATGACGACGCCCTGCCCCGAATTGCCCATGCCCGAGAAGTCCAGGGTCACGGCGAAGGACCGTCCGTCCACGTCCAGCGCCAGCGCCTGGTCGAACACGTCCGGGTCCAGGTCGACCGGATGGCCCTGCTGGTCCCAGGCCCGGCTCTGCGGTGTCTCGTCGTGCCAGGTCGTGAGCAGGACCAGGTCCCCCAGCCCGCGGACCCAGGAGTCGGGCTCGTGGTTGGCGACGGACCACTGCTCGTCCCCGGTCTGGTCGAAGGCGACCACCCGGTTGCCGACCTGCACCACGAGCAGGTCGCCGACCGCCTGTGGTTCGGCGCCGTTGCCCGAGGCGGGGAGGGTCGCCCGGACGGTCCCGTCGACCTCGCGTACCTCCCAGGCGCGCCCGTTGCCGACGACGGCCGTGTCGTCGCCCAGCCACTCGCAGTTGCCCGGTGCGGACTCCTCCCACGTGCTGGCGCCGGTCCGGGCATCGAGCGCCGTGCACCCGGCATCGTTCAGCGCCAGCAGGTGGCCGTTGGACGGATGGGGCAGGACGAACCCGCCCGGTCGTTCCCACAGCAGGCCACCATCCTCCACGTCGATGGCGACCAGCCGGGCGAGTTCCTGCTCGCCGCCGTCAGCCGGCGGGGCCGCGGGCGTGGTGGCCCGGCCGTCGTCGTCGACCAGCAGCACCTCGATCGGGCCGACCAGCTGCCGTTCCCACAGGACCTGCTTGCTGCGGACGTGGCGCGCGGTGACGAGACGGACGTCGCCGTCGCCGTCGGTGACCACGACGACGCGGTCATCGACCAGTGCCATCCGATCGCGCCTGCCCAGTTGCAGGCTCCAGCGTTCGGCGACGACGGACGTGGGGGCGTTCGGCAGGCTCCCCCCGATGGGCGCGCCCCGCATCGTCGCGGTGGGGGGACCGGACGGTCCCACCAGGACGACCAGGACGACCACGGCCACCACGCCCGTCACGATGCCGACCGCCAGTCGGCGGCTGGGTCGCCAGGCGGAGGCGCCGTCGTCGCTCGTGCCCCGGGCCTCGCCGACGGCCACCAGCACGTCCGGGTCGGTGGCGCCGGTTGCCAGGCCCATCGCCGTCTCGGCCACCGGTCCCGGTGGCCTCGGCGGAGACGGATCGTCGTGGATGTCGTTGCCCCGGCGCGGCGGAGTCCGAGCCTACGGCCCGCCGCGGCGTCGGGATCGGTGGACTGCCGTGGGACTGTCGACCGTGTCGAGCATCCCCCGGGTCACTATCGTCGGGCTGCCGGCCAGCGGAGGAGGCAACCGGGTGACCCACCGACGCGTGGCCCTGATGTGGGACGACCGACTGGCCGCCTACCGCTTCTCCGAGGACCATCCGCTGTCCCCGATCCGGGTGCAGTTGGCGGTCGACCTGATCACGCGCAGCGACCTGCTGGTTCCCGACGACGTGGTCGTGGCCCCGCCCGGCGAGATCGACGTCGAGACGATCCTGCGCCTGCACCGTGCCGACTTCGTCGAGGCCGTCAAGCAGGCGTCGGCGAACCCGAACGGGCCGCGCGCCTTCGACTTCGGCCTGGGGTCGGCCGACAACCCGGTCTTCGGTGGGATGCACGAGGCCGCCATGCTGGTGTGCGCCACCTCGCTGGAGGCCGCGCGGCTGGTGATGGCGGGGGAAGTCGACCATGTCTTCAACCCGGCCGGCGGCCTGCATCACGCCATGCCCGATCGAGCGGCCGGCTTCTGCATCTACAACGACGTCGCGATCGCCATCGACCACCTGCTGGAGGCCGGGGCGGAACGGGTCGCCTACGTCGACGTCGACGTCCACCACGGCGACGGTGTCGAGGCGATGTTCGCCGACGATCCGCGGGTCCTGACCATCTCGCTGCACGAGTCCGGGCGCTACCTGTTCCCCGGCACCGGCGACTGCGAGGACATCGGCGGCCCGCGAGCTCCCGGGACGGCGGTCAACGTGCCGTTCGCCCCCGGCACCACCGGTGACGTCTGGCTCGATGCCTTCGACCGGGTCGTGGAGCCGCTCGTGCGCACGTTCGGAGCGGACGTGTTGGTTACCCAGTTGGGCTGCGACACCCATGTGACGGACCCCCTCGCGCACCTCGCGTTGACGGTCGACGACATTGCCGAGATCGCGCGACGCCTGCACGTGCTGGCCCACGAGGCCGCCGGCGGGCGCTGGTTGGCGACCGGCGGCGGCGGGTACCAGTGGGTCCACGTCGTCCCCCGGGCCTGGACCATGGCCTTCGCCGAGATGGCCGGGGCCACCCTGCCGGTCGAGACCCCCATGCCGTGGCGCGAGGAGGCCAACCGCCGCACCGGCCAGCGCGCCCCGGAGTCCTTCTTCGAGGACCCCGTGCCGGTCAACGAGCACCTCCGCGCCAGGGCCCGCGACCGGGCGTCGAGGTCGGTCGCCACCGTCCGGGAACTGGTCTTCCCCCACCACGGGCTCTGACGATCCCGACGTGGATCGGAGCTGCCCCGGCGACGGCCGCGGGGGGCGTCGTGGCGGTGGAGGTGGGTGGTGGCAGCGGTGTCCCGTGACACGAGAGGCGCGCATGTTTCGTCTTTCCGTCCCCATGTTGCTAGCGTGGGCGCTCAACTGTCACCGCATGCGTAGGCGTGTCACACGATGAATGCACAACTCCTCACTGCTGGCGAGGTCGCGGACCTGCTCCGTGTCTCGACCATGACCGTCTATCGACTGATCCGGGGCGGTGAACTGCCGGCGGTCCGGGTCGGCCGTTCGTACCGGGTTCGCAGCGTCGACCTCGATTCCTACCTGGACGCCCAGTTGGTCGATCCCACCACGGTGGACCTCGACGACGTGGCCGAGGTCTGATCGCCATCAACGTCCTCGGCTGCCGAACCGCGCCCTGATGCCCATCGACCATCCCGTCGACCATCAGGTCGACCACCGTCGGGGAGCGGCCCGGGTGGGCTGTCGACCCGGCGGGCCACGGCGCGCGGCTGGCCTGCGACCATGAGTGGCCGGCGGGTGCTGTTGACGGGTGTGGCCCGTCCGATCATGGCCCGGATGGCGCGCAGCCTGGCCGAGCGTGACGATGTCGACCTGGTCGTCGGGGTCGACACGCATCGTCCGGACCGGGTCGGGTCCATGCGTTTCCTGCGCGCGGAACTGGACAACCCCGTCGTCGGAGTGACACTTGGCGACGAGGGCATCGACACCCTGGTCCATGCGGGGATGCACTCCGCGCCACGCGCGGCCGGTGGACGACGGCAGATGAAGGAACGCAACGTCATCGGGTCGATGCAGTTGTTCGCGGCCGCCCAGCATGCGACCGACCTGCGCCACGTGGTGCTCAAGTCCTTCACGGCCGTCTACGGGTCACGCGCGTCCGACCCCGGGCTGTTCACCGAGTCCGCGCCGGTCGATCGGTCG
>JBBSMS010000099.1:0-12542 GCA_038233055.1 Nitriliruptorales bacterium | reverse complement strand
GATGTCGAAGGTCTCGCGCACGGACACGCCGACGTTGTAGCGAACCATGAGCTTGGTCAACTCTTCTCCGTCGATGAGTATCAACTGCATGGCTACGCCCCTTGCGAATTCCCGTGCGCCTGAACTGAAGCGACCGGTCGTGACAAACACCCCGAACTGGTCCGGCGCGTGTTCACCGCGCCCGACATCTTCCAGGCCCGGCTCGAGTTGGAGCGCTTCTTCGAGTGGGCCGCCGACGTCGACGTGGCTGTGGTGACCCGCCTGGCCACCACACTGGACCGGTAGCGCACCGAACTGTTGGCCTACCACCGCACCGGACGGGCCTCGTCCGGCCCCGTCGAAGCCATCAACGGCGAGCACGAAGCCGTCGACCGGGTCGCACGCGGGTTCCGAAACTTCGACTCAGTGTCACGCTGTGGGCAGCAACTCCGGCGAATCCGTCCGGACAAGCGAGACTGGTGTCGGCGAGAGTTGACCCCAAACTTCACCGTCGCGTGAGCTGACCTGTAGTTGATCTGTCGCTCTCGCCGATCCAGTCGATCCGGCGTGACCTGATAGGAGCGTGTGCGCTGATGACCAACTGAGGCCTGTCCGACGGACGTGCACTACCCACCCACACGACCCGGAAGGACCGGACATGCAAGTCATCGGCATCGACTGCCACAAGGACACCCATACTGCGGTGTCGCTCGACGAGGACACGGCCAAGTTGCTCGACCACATCACCGTGGCCGCGCGATACGACGGCCACCAGGACAGGAGCTGATCGCGTGGGCAGCCGTCCGCGGCCCCCACCGCTGGGCGATCGAGGACTGTCGCCACGTCAGCGGGGGCCTCGAACGTGACCTGCTCGCCGACGACGCCGACGTCTGCCGCGTCCCGCCCAAACTGATGGGAACCGCGCGGGCAGGACAGCGGACCTGGGGCAAGTCCGACCCGATCGACGCTGAAGCCGTCGCCCGCGCCGCGATCCGCGAGCCGGACCTGTTGACGCCCCGCGGGCTACCCCGGACACTGGCCCAGGACATGAGATTCGGCTACTAATCGACCGCTACGACGACCTCGTGGCAGAACGCACCCGCGAGATCAACCGGCTTCGGTGGCACCTCCACGACCTCGATCCGGCCTTCCACCTGCCCGCCCGCCAGCTCAAGCCACTCATCCAAACTCACGCCGCCGAGCTGCTCGAGATCCCCGGCTGCGCCTTCCTGACCGCCGCCCGCATCGTCGGCGAGGTCGGCCTTGATGGGCGGTTCGCCAGCGACGCGCAGCTGGCCAGGCACGCCGGCACAGCCCCACTGCCCGTCTCGTCCGGACGGACAGACCGCCACCGGCTCAGCCACCGTGGTGCCCGCCAACTCAACTCGGCGATCCACCGCATCGCCGTCACGCAGATCCGATGTCACCCGCCAGCCAAGGACTACCTCGCCCGTCGGATGGCCGAGGGCAAGACCAAGCGCGAGGCCCTCCGCGCGCTCAAGCGATTCATCACCCGCCGCTTCCATCGTGCGCTCCCCGGACACCCCACTTGACATAGGAGGATCAACTACCGCACCCGGATGCTGCTCAAGACCGCCGTCGTCTGGCACACTCCACCCACACCAAGACTCCGTGGCCGTCACGCCACCAACATCTCCGCCGCCCCCTCACTCATCGCGGAGGGCCGGTCATCCCGAAGGCGTCCGCGTGGCCGACGGGCAGGAAAGCCCGTCCTGCTCCCATGCCCGATCTTGAGGAGGACGACTTCGTGGTGTCGCAGTAAACGGGCGAGATCGGGGGGTACCGGTGGTCTCCTGGCAGTTGAGAGGGGAGCAGCTCGGGTCCCCCTCGGGCGTGCCACTCTCGCAGCGCCCGGATCATCTTTCGGATGACGGGGACCACAGTCGCGGCCCGCAGCGAGCAAGTCCATCGGAGGGGCCAACGATGTCTGAAGCTGACAGCCGTACACGCGGCACCTGTTGGAGGGATGATTCATGAAGAGCGACGGGGGGACAGAGGGCCTGACGCTGGTATTCCTGGGCTTCGCGGATCCGGGAAACATGGATCGCGTGGCAGCCTACGAGGACGAGCTCCTGCCACTCCTGGATGCGCACGGCGGTGTCGTCCGATTCCGCGGGCGACGGTCAAACGACGATCCGAATGAACCAGCCGAAGTTCACGTGCTGTGGTTCCCCGACGGTGACGCGCTCAACGGTTACCTCGCGGACGATCGGCGACTGGCCGTGCAAGCGCGACATGGGGCGGTCTTTGACCGGACCCAGGTCATCGAGGTTCGATGACGAGGCGCGCGCGAGCTGGACTGCGCACGTGCCACCACCCCGCCCCAGAATGGTCGCCCACCACGGACCCCCCATATCGTCACACGTGACGATATCGGTCGGGGGTGGTGGCACTGCTGGTACCCGGAGCCACTTGTTGGCCTCGTGACGGTCACCGACACTCCCGTGGACACGTCTCCACGCGGTCGACGATGACGTCCACGACAGGCCAGCCATGCCGTCCAACCCGAACAGCGCCGTGGTCACCCAGGGGCCTCGGCGAGCACCGGCACGGTCCTACCTCCGCGCCGTCGGCATGCGAGACGGGGACTTCGACGCGGCCCAGGTCGGCGTGGCGAGCCCGTGGAACGAGGTCACTCCCTGCAACCTGCCGTTGCACCGACTCGCCGGCGAGGCCAAGATCGGCGTCTACCGCCGTGGAGGTTTTCCCTTCGAGTTCGGCACGATCGCCGTGTCCGATGGGATCTCCAACGGCCATGAAGGCATGCGGGCGTCTCTGGTGTCCCGCGAGATCATCGCCGACTCAGTCGAGGCGATGGTCCGAGCCGAACGGTTCGACGGGTTGGTGGCCCTGGCCGGTTGCGACAAGTCGCTCCCCGGCATGATGATGGCCGCAGCCCGACTGGATCGACCGAGCGTGCTGGTCTACGGCGGCAGCATCCTTCCGGGCCGACACCGCAATCGCGACATCGACGTGAACCACGTCTTCGAAGCGGTCGGGGCCCACGCCTCGGGGGACATCGACGAACGCGAACTCCACGACATCGAGGTGGCGGCGTGCCCCGGCGAGGGCGCCTGCGGCGGGATGTTCTCGGCCAACACGATGGCGTCGGCGGGCGAGGCGATGGGGCTCGCCCTTCCCGGCTCCGCGTCACCGCCGGCGGTCGACGTCCGCCGGGCGCAGGTGGCACGTCGTTCCGGCGAGACCGTCCTCGACCTGATCGCCCAGGACATCCGGGCCCGCGAGATCATCACGCGGGCATCGTTGGAGAACGCAATCGCCGTGGTCATGGCAATCGGGGGCTCCACGAACGCCGTCCTCCACCTCCTGGCGATCGCGGCCAACGCCGACGTCGAGTTGACGATGGACGACTTCGACCGCCTCGGACGCATCGTTCCCCACCTGGTCGACGCCCGACCACGGGGCCGTTTCCAGATGAGCCACATCGACGCGGTTGGCGGCATACCCGTGGTCATGCAGATGCTCCTCGAGGACGGACTGCTCCACGGCGACTGCCCGACCGTGACCGGACGCACGATTCGCGAGAACCTCGAGGACTGGAAGCCTCCGGCCCCTGACGGCGACGTGATCCGCCCACTGGAGCGACCGGTCCATGCCGACGGCGGGATCGCCGTCCTGCGCGGTTCCCTGGCTCCCGACGGGGCTGTGGTGAAGGTGGCCGGCCTCGGCCTCCGTCGCTTCACCGGTACGGCGCACGTGTTCGACCACGAAGCCACGGCGATGGCCCACGTGCTCGAAGGCAGGATCGGGACCGGCGATGTGCTCGTCATCCGGTACCAGGGTCCGCGGGGGGGACCGGGCATGCCGGAGATGCTCGCCGTCACCGCAGCCGTCAAGGGGGTGGGCCACGGCGAGGACGTGGCGGTGGTGACCGATGGGCGCTTCTCCGGTGCAACGCACGGCATCAGCGTCGGCCACGTCGCACCGGAGGCGGTGGAGGGTGGGCCGATCGCGCTCGTGGCCGACGGCGACCAGATCCGGCTGGACCTCGACGAACGAAGGATTGACCTGCTGGTCGACGAGGCGGAACTGGCACGACGCCGCGCGGAGCCGGAGGGGGCTCCACCGCGCGGCGACCACCACGGCGTGCTGGCCAAGTACGCCCGGCTGGTCGGGAGTGCGTCGACCGGCGCCGTCACGGGCTGAGCGGACCGCGTTCCAGGATGCGTTCCTGCAGGGCCAGGTGCCCGCCCGGATCACCTGCCGGCGTATACACGATGAGCCGCAACTCCGGGTGGTCAGCCAGCGACAGCTTGTGGTGGTGGAAGCGAAGGTCACCGACCTCCGGATGCCGGAACTCTCGTGGCCGTGACGTGAAATAGGCCACATCATGTCGCGACCACCACGCAGCGAAACGTTCGCTCGCGGCCGTCAATCGATCGACCAGGTCCCGATACGACTGCTCGGCCAACAGGTGGCCTGTCTCGGCTCGGAACTGGGCCATGAGCCGTCGGGCCTCGGTCTCCCAGTCCACCACAAGGGATTGGACCGACGCGTTGGTGAACACCAACCACAACAGGTTGCGATCCGACTCGACGACTGTCGCGATCTCACCGAACAGCACCTCGTAGGCCCGATTCCATTCCACGATGTCCCACCTGTGCGAGATCACGTACGCCGGGTTCGGGTTGATCGCGTCCAGCAGGAGTCGCAGTGAGTCCGGGGCCTTGCAGAGGGTCGACGGAACGCGGCCGACGTCGTGTCCGGCCAGGGCCGCGAGGTGGTCCGCCTCCGCGGGGCTCAACTGCAGTGCCCGGGCCACTGAGTCGAGGACCTGACGCGACACGTTGATGTCCCTGGCCTGCTCCATCCACGTGTACCAAGTCAGGCTGACCGCGGAGAGTTGCGAGACTTCTTCGCGACGAAGCCCGGGCGTGCGCCGGCGGCCGGTCTTCGGGATGCCCACGTCGTCGGGTTGGAGTTCGGCTCGGCGCGCGCGCAGCAGGTCGGCGAGTTCCCGCCGGGACTCGGGTGTGATCATCAAAGACCTTCAATCATGGACGGGCGACCGGAGGCGCGATTTGCGTCGCCACGCTCGACGACGCGACCGGACCATGATCGCAGGGCCGCCACGCCACGTCGTGTTGGTGCCAGTACTAGTATGAAGACTGTCTGGCCACCAGCATGGCGGACTTGCATGCTCGCTGTGGGCCGTCCCGCAGACGGCACCACCGGACCGACTCCGGTCCACCGCGGCCGACCAGCGAGTCCACCCCCCGGGCACCGCCCACCGACCGCACCGACCGAACGGTCGTCAGGACATCCTGCCGCGGCCGTGGCGACCGAGGAGACGACATGCACACCAGACCCAGGACCAGGCTCACGACGGCCCTCGCCCTCGTGGCGCTCGCCACCACCGCGTGCAGCGCACCGGCACCGGTGACGGGGTCGGAGGGAGCCGAGAATGGCTCGGACGCGACCTCCACTGCATCCCCGGCAGACCCGGCGACGTCAGGCGTCACGACCTCGGACACGTCCCCAGGGAGCGACCAAGAGGTCGCGATCGGACTTGCCCTGCCCTTCACTGGTGAGTACTCGTGGGTGGGGGCCAACGTGCAGCCGGTCGCCGAGATGGTCGTTGAGGAGGTCAACGCCGACGACGCCTTCCCCGGCAGCATCACGTTGGTGCAGGGCGACACCGAGGGGGTCGTGGACGCGGGGGTCACGGCGGCCCGCAAGCTGGCCACCGCCGATGGCGTGGTCGCCTTCGTCGGCCCCACCTCGTTGTCCTTCACCGGGGTGAGGCAGGTGATTGAGGACACCGGCGTGGTGATGATCTCCCCGACTGCCGGCACGACCGAACTCGACGATGCCGGCACCGAGCTGTTCTTCCGCACCGTCCCGTCGGATTCCCTCGGCGGACGGGCGATCGCCGCAGCAATCGGCGATGCCACAGTCCTCGGACGCGATGCGGCGTTCGAGTCACCGGCGTTGTTGGTCGGCGAGGCTCCGGCCCTGGTGAGCTTCGCTGAACCCGTCGCAGACGGCTTGGCGGCACAGGGATTGGAACCCGTCGCCAACGCCTCCTTCGTGACGGGCAAGCAGTCCTACCGCTCGGAGATCGCCGACGTCCTGGCCGCGGAACCCGACGTGGTCGTCTTGGTGGCGGCACCCGAGGACTCAGCCCAGATCATGCGCGAGGCCTTCGAAGCCGGGTACGAAGGGACATGGTTCGTCACCCAGGACCAGACCAATGCCGACTATGTGGACCTGGCCGGTGCCGAACTGGTCGAAGGCACCTACGGCTTGGTGGAGGCCCCGTTCGCCGATGCCGAGCAACGAGTGGCCGACTTCTCCCAGCGACTGCAGGACTTCGCCGGGGTCGAACCGGACACCTTCTCGCTCAACACCTACGACGCGGTCAACGTCCTCGCCCTGGCGTCGCTGCGCTTGGCGCTGGCTGGCGAGCAGGTCACCCGCGACGCCCTCCCCGACGCGATCCGCGCAGTGGGCAACGCCGACGACGGTGACGTCGTCGTGACCTCGTACGAGGAGGGGACCCAAGCCCTGCAGGCCGGCGACGAGATCGACTACCAAGGGCTGGTGGGGCCAGTCGACTTCGACGACAACGGCAACATCACGGCACCGTTCGCCATCCAGGAGGTGGTGGAGGGCACCTGGACGACGGTCACCACCCTCGCGCCAGAGGATCTGGACGGCCCGTGAGCCAGTTCCTCCAGACGATCGTGTTCGGCCTCGCGACCGGCAGCCTCATCGGTGTGGCCGCCCTCGGGCTGACGCTGTCGTACGGCGTCACCGGTTTCATCAACTTCGCCTATGGCGAACTGCTGACGGTCAGTGCCTTCTCGACGTGGCTCGGGGTCACGTCGGGCTTGCCGCTCGTGGTGGCCGCAGCCGTGGCCGTGCTCGTGGTTGCCGGCGTGGCCCTGTTGCTCGACCACGCCTTCTATCAACCGCTGCGGGGTCGTGGTGCCATGCCGCTGCTCATCACGAGCATCGGGCTGAGCTTCGTGCTCCAGAACGTGCTCAGGATGGGCTTCGGTGCGGATCCGCGTCCCTTCCCCGTTCCCCTGGTGCGTCCGTGGACCATCGGGTCCGTGTTCGTGCCACCAGTCCAAGCGGTGGTGTTCGCCACCGCTGTCATCGCGATGGCCGTCCTGCACGTGCTGCTGCGACGCACGATGCTGGGCCGACGGATGCGTGCCACGGCCGAGAACGACGCGCTGGCCCGGCTGTCCGGCGTCCGCACCACCGCGACCCTGCGTGTCACGTGGGTGGTCAGTGGGCTGTTGGCAGGACTGGCCGGGCTGATGCTCGGCGCCACCGAGACCAACGTCACGGCGACCATGGGCTTCGTGTTCCTGCCCGTCGTGTTCGCCGCGGTCATCCTCGGCGGCATCGGCCAGCCCTACGGTGCGATGGCCGGGGCGATGGTGGTCGGGATCGGCATGGAACTGGGGGCGACCTACCTGTCACCCGACTACACCTTGGCCTTCGCCTTCGCCGCCCTGGTCGCGGCCCTGCTGTTCCGCCCACATGGAATCTTCCGTGGCGGCGCCACCAGGGGGACCTGAGATGTGGGGATGGCTGGCCTTTGGTTCGTCGTTGGTGACCTTGGCCCTGATCTACAGCCTGCTCGCGATGGGGCTGGACGTCCAGTACGGCCTGGCCGGCCTGCTGGACTTCGGGCTCGTGGCCTTCTTCGCCGTCGGAGCCTTCACCAGCGCGATCGTGACCCTGCCTCCACTGGGTTCCAGCGGCTACGAGGGCAACTACACGATCGGGTTCGGGCTGCCGTTCCCGGTCGGCGTCGTGGCGGCCGGGGTCATGGGGGGACTCCTGGCGCTCTTGGTGGGCGCGACGGCGGTCCGCCTGCGCGGCGACTACCTGGCGATCGCCACGTTCGCCCTGGCCACGATCGTCCAGATCACGTTGAGCAACGAGACCTGGCTGACACGCGGGCAGTTCGGCATCTCGGTCATCCCCCAGCCCCTGCGAACGCTGGTGCCCAGCTCCAACGGCTACCTCCACGCCTACCTCGTCATGACCGCCGTCATCACCGGCGCCGGTTGGGCGGTAGCGCGGAGGCTGGCGAAGTCGCCGTTCGGCCGGGCGCTCCGGGCCGTGCGAGAAGACGAGATCGCCACTCGATCGCTGGGCAAGCAGACATCGGCCCTCAAGCTCAAGGCCTTCGTGATCGGCGGCATCTACGCCGGCGTGGCCGGCAGCCTGTGGGTCCACTCCATCGGCGGCGTCCACGTCAACCAGTTCGTGGCCATCATCACCTTCCAGGTCTGGTTGGCCGTCCTGCTCGGGGGGGCGGGCAATGCCACGGGCGTGGTGCTCGGGTCATTCGTACTGGTCGCGTTGCGCGAGGGGACCCGCTTCCTCGACCTCGTCCCCGGGGCCTCCAACCTCGGACGGGTCAACCCTACGTTCCTGCCGAGCCTGCGGTTCGTGGTCATCGGGATGCTGCTGGTCGTGGTCGTCCGGGTGGCACCCGACGGGATCCTGCCCGAGCGTCGGGGACGACGCGCCGACGCCGGGGCAGGATCGCGGGAGTCCGTCGCAGCCGCGACCGAGGCTCCGTCGTGAGCCTCGCCGGACACGACCTCCCTGCACAGCAACAGAGCGACGCCGTGATGGTTGTCGATGGGATCACCAAACGGTTCGGAGGTGTCGTCGCGATCGACAACGCCACGTTCACCGTCCAACGTGGCGCGATCACGGGCCTCATCGGTCCCAACGGCGCCGGCAAGACCACGATGTTCGACGTCATGACGGGCCAACAGGCACCGGACCGAGGCCGGATCGAACTCGACGGCCGAGACGTGACCAGTTGGCAAGCCGACCGCCGCGCCCGCGCCGGGTTGGTGCGGACCTTCCAGATCCCGCGCCCGTTCCTGGGCCTGACCGTGTGGGAGAACCTGCTCGTGGCCGGGACCGACGCCACCGATGAAGGGATCGTCACGGCCCTGTCCCCTCGAGGACGCCACCCGGCGCAGGGGATCGTGGATCGGGCCGACGACGTGCTCGCGCTGTTGACCCTGGAGCACTTGGCCGACGACATGGCCTCGACCCTGTCAGGTGGCCAGCGCAAGTTGCTGGAGCTCGGGCGGGCGATGATGCGCCAGCCAGACGTGGTCCTGCTGGACGAGCCGACCGCCGGCGTGGCACCCCGCCTTCGCGAGTCTCTGGTCGACCGACTACGAGGTCTGCACGAGCAGGGGCTGACATTGGTCGTTGTCGAGCACGACCTGCCGTTCGTGATGGACTTGGCCGATCGGTTGGTGGTCATGCACCTGGGTGCGGTCCTGATCGAGGGCGACCCGGACACAGTCCGTTCCGACCAGCGGGTCCTGGATGCCTACCTCGGTGGCCTCCATGGCTGATCGCAACGTCGAGACACCGGGCGAGACGCCGTCGTCGCCCCGCGGACCCGTGCTGACCGCCACCGGGATCGAGGCCGGCTACGGGCCGTTGACCATCCTGCACGGCGTGGACCTCACGGTCGCGGCCGGAAGCCGGACGGTGGTGTTCGGGCCGAACGGGTCGGGCAAGTCGACGCTCCTGAAGGCGTTGGTGGGCCTGGTCGAGGTGACCGCCGGACGGCTCGAGCTGGGAGGGGAGCCCATCACGGGACTGCCGACGGAGGAATGCGTGTCGCGGGGGGTTGCGTTCGTCCCCCAGGTCGACAACGTCTTCCGCAACCTGACGGTTCGGGAGAACCTCGAGATCGGCGGCCTGCTCCGACGTGACGTGATGGACGAACGCATGGCCGCCGTCCACGACCTGTTCCCGGTGCTGGCCCAGCGCCACCGGGCATGGGCCGGTGACCTCAGTGGCGGTGAACGCCAACTGGTGGCGATCGGGCGGGCGCTGATGGTCGAGCCGCGCGTGCTGTTGCTGGACGAGCCCAGCGCAGGGCTGGCACCGAGGCTGGTCGACGAACTGTTCGAACACGTCCGGCAGGTCAACGACCAGCACGGCATCGCGATCGTGCTGGTCGAGCAGAACGTCCAACAGGCCTTCCCGCTGGCCCAACAAGCCGTCCTGCTCGAGGCAGGCGAGGTCCGACTGGCAGGACCGGCGGTCGACGTCCAGCAGGACCCGGCCATCGCGCGCGCCTACTTGGGTGGCGAAACCCGGGACTGACCGGGTCGCGGGTCAGCCCGTGGTGCCCAGGACGTCGGTGATGCGGGCGACGACGGCGTTGGGCTGGGACAGGTACGGGGATTGCGAGGTCGGCAGCCGGTGCACGGTGCCCGCCCGGGCCGACATCGCCGCCTGGGCCGGCGGCGGGATGGCCTGGTCCTGTTCGGACAGCAGGTAGGTGGAGGGGTTGTCCTTCCACGCGGCGTGGGCCAGTTCGGCCGCGAAGGACGGCACCGACTGGAGGCCCAGGGCGGCCCGCCCGACAGCGGTCGGGCTTGGGGTGGACACGGTTGCGGGTGACCGCACGCACGGCGTCACGTCGGCAGGTGTTGCAGCGGCAACCGTTGCGGTAACCCGCTCGGTCGTGGACGGCCAGGTCCAGGATCGGGCCAGTCTGGTTGACGGCTCGCAGCGGGGTGTCGCTGCGAAGGTCGCGGTGGGGGCGACATTGGGGCGCTGCCTGAACGATGTCTTCGGCTCCCACGGAGCGTCCCCGCAGGGCAACCACAACCGCGATGGTTGACTGCAGGGTCTGTTCGTAGAACTCGGTGAAGAATCTCATCAAAGGATCACCTCCTCCTGCTTGCGAAACGCCGCCCCTTCGCGACCACCAGACCAGTTTCCTCGCCGACAAGCCCGCTGCGATCCACTCGCTCATCGCCTGGTCGCGGACGCCTGTGCCGATCCCGCTGGCAGCGACGTTCACGTCCAGTTGCTTCTCGGAAGCTTGACGATCCCGTGGGTATTGGACCGCATCTCGACACCACCATCGTGCCACCAGTGGCTCTTGTTCCCTCGGAGAGCCGCTGCTCTCTACACCCTCAGGAAACGCTTCGCCTGCCGCGCCAACCGTAGGACATCCCAATGAGGCGGCACGTCCAGGTAGCCGTCGGGCGTACGTCCATGCACGCGGCCGCGCGGTCGAGGTTGACGGCAGATGTCGCGACCGAGGACAATCCGGTTCGGGCATGTCCGCCACCAGCGCCCGAGCGGAACCGTCGACACCTGCGCCGACATGTCCGTCGAGCTCCCGACTGTCCGTTCTGCGCCGATGTCGGCGACACGGTCGTGGCGGTCATGAGGATGGAGGCTCACGGTGACCCGTTGAACCCGATCGGGGTCGGCGACCGTGGGGTGGTGACCGAGATCCACCGAGCCGGCGGGTGCCTACCGATGCTGCGCCGGTTCGGGACTGACGAGGTGTTCGTGACCTTCGATGGCGACGAGCGTTGGACGCTCCGCGGTCCCCGCGACATCCTGAGAATGACGAGCAATGCCCGTCATCCATGACACCCCGGGTGCCGCAACACCGCTGAGTTCGGCATACCACAGGTATCAGACCCGCCCCTAACCCAACAGCCCGTGCTGGGCACGACGCAAACTTCCGAGAGCGGCTGGTCTGGGCGGGTTGGATGGGTTTCAGCGGTTGTTCGACGCGGACCGCCGGCGTGGGGTTGCCATGGACGGCCCAACCACACTGGCGGGCCACCGGCACCGCGCAGTGGCGGTGTCGTTCAGCTCCGGAAGCTTTCGGCGGCGATCTGGATCCTCGCCAGATAGGACTGCCAGCCCGCCTCGTCGAGCATGTCGTGGTCGGAGCCGGAGCGACCGTCGATCAGCTCACGGACGATGTCGGCGTGACCGGCGTGGTGCGCAGTCTCGGCGACCATCCGCACCAGCAGATATCCCAGCGTCGTGTCGGCGCCCTCGGCCGGCCAGTGCGGTACCCGGCCCGGGCTGTCCAAGTCCAGTTCGGCCACGGTGCGGTCCGAATGCGCGCAGGCCTCTGCGTACAGCCCGAGCAGGTGCTCGCGCGTCTCGTCGGATCTGGCCCACATGTCTGCGCCGTCCCATATGGAGCCGTCCGCGACCCACGCCGGCTGCTGTGGCGGCGGGCGCCCGAACGACGTGCCGAGGTAGACGTGCTCCACGGCGATCAGATGCTTGACGAGCCCGAGCAGGTTGGTGCCGGTCGGCGTGATCGGGCGGCGCACGTCGTACTCGGACAGGCTCTCGAGTCGAAGAGCAGTCCGGCGCGGACCTCTCGAAGCTTGTCGTGCAGGGCGCTCTTGACGGCGGTCATGCCCGTGACGCTAGCCACATCGCCGCCGACCGGCGTGGCCCACTCGAATGCGGATGGCCATGGCCGGCAGGGACATGGGTTCGTCGGCCGCTTCATGTGACTGTCGACGGCATGGGAAGCTCTCAGGTCAGGCGTACCCAAGCTGCTTCTCGAGGCTCAACTGCCAGGCGAGGCGGGGACCCCCTATCTGTCATACTGGGGGTAGCCGGGTAGACATCCCGAAACGATTGAGGGCGGGGAGGTGTGATGATGACAACGACCAACGACGACAACACCGAGGTGGCACGTGCCAAGCGTTCGTGGCCGGGCCAGTACAAGTTGG
>JBBSMS010000098.1:0-13049 GCA_038233055.1 Nitriliruptorales bacterium | reverse complement strand
ATCGCGGAGAACTGGCCATTATCCGCGACAACATCGACGGGCGGGCGGCGCGATGTGCAGCGAACCTTGAGCCCATGGGTCACCGAGATGCGGTCGTATCTGATGGTGCCCGTGGTTCCCGACAGGTTGGGTGACTCGAGGTCTGGTTTCGCCACTTCCCGCCTCCGGGAGATCTTCCCGTTTGGCGGGAAGTCCGGTCGCGCGGTCGGTGCCTGACCTGACGACCGGGCGAGCGTGGGGCGTGGCTGCGGGGCCAGTTCAGACCTGGCCCACCGACAGGTAGACGGCGCCGAGCAGGGCGGTTTCGTGGTGGATCTCTCGGGTGTGGCGCCGTGTCGCTTGTCGTGGTCGGATGGATTCGTAGGCGGTGTTGACGCCGATCGGTGCGTTGAGTGCGATGCAGAGTCGGATGGCCCAGCGGGGCCAGCTGTGGGGGCTGCGCAGCCCGCACGGCGATCCGTCCGTCGTCGAGGGTGGCGGCGATGCGCTGGATGACGTGGTCGTAGTCGGGGCCATCTCCAGGGGCGAAGGTGGACAGCACCGCGTCGGTGGAGGCGGGCAGGTCGACGTCGCGCAGGTCGGCCTGGACCAGTTCGACCTGGTCCAACCCGGCTTGTTGGATTCGGCGTCGGGCTTGGCGCAGCATGCCGGGGGACAGGTCCACACTGATGACGCGGTCCTGGGGACTCACGGCGCGGGCCAGCAGCTCCAGGTTGACCCCGGTTCCGCAGCCCAGATCCACCACGGTGTCACCGGGCGCCAGGTCGAGCAGGTCGATGGCCCGCGTGCGGAGCCTGCGGGCACCCACCAGGTCGTACAGGCCTTTAGACTACGTCGGGCCAGCAGTTGCTCGACATGATCGACGGGATCGCCGCGATCCTCTGGGCGACCAAGGGCGGCAAGCCCGACTGGATGACCACCGACCCGAGCGCCTGAGCCACACCACCTCCGCTCGACCTCCCCTCTTCGACCTGATCACGAGATCGGGGGCGCTGCGGGTGTTTGAGAGATCCGTGACCTGGGGATATTCTACGACGAGGCTGACCACCCGTCCGGTGGCACGTGATCGACCGGTGTCCTGACCGAACTGCCAACTCGTCGAGGAGTTCCCCATGCCCCAGCACGACGTCGCCCCGTCCGACGGCCCCCGCGTCGACGGCGACCTTGCCAGCGGGGCCCATGTCCCGCGTCGCGGCTACGACGCGAGCATGGTCAAGCGCATCTCGTGGGGGCCATCTTCGCTGGAGTGTTGACGGCGATCCTCGTCCTGGTGCTGCTGAACCTGTTGTTCTTCGGCATCGGACTGGCCACCATCAACCCGGCCAGCGAAGCAAACCCGTTGGACGGCGTTGGGGTTGGCGCAGTCGTGGCCACCGTCGTCAGCAACCTGGCGGCGCTCTTCGCGGGAGGCTATGTCGCAGGCAGGCTGGCCGGCGTCCCCCGGACCTTTGCGGGGCTGATGCACGGCATCCTCACCTGGGCACTGCTGACCATCTTCGCGTTCTACATCGCCATGAGCGCCATCGGTGGCGTGGTGAGCGGGGCCACGGGCGTGCTGGGGTCGGCCTTCAGTGCCGCCGCGTCCGGCGTCAGCAGCGCGGCTGGTGCCGTCCCTGCCAGTGCGGTCCCGACGTCGGTCGACGGGGCGTCCAACGTCCTGAACCAGATCCCGGGGATCGGTGGCGTGCAGCAGGACGTCGACCGACTGATCAACCAGACCGGTGTGACCGATCCCCAGCAGGCGTTCCAGCAGCTCGTGGCGGCCACGGTCAACCGCGTGCAGTCCGGTGAGAGCCTGACCTCCGAGGAGTCGCAACAGCAGTACGCCGACATCATCGCCCAGCACTCCGACCTCAGCGACGACGAGATCCAAGCGCAGGTCGCTGACTTCACCGACACCACTGAGCAGCGTGTGGCCCAGGCACAGGCCCAGGCGACCGAGGCGGCGCAAACAGCAACGGATGCCGTGTCCACGGCTTCCATCATCCTGTTCTTCGTGCTGCTGCTCGGCGCAGTCGTCGCCGCAGCCGGCAGTGCCCTCGGGAGCCCCAGCGACGAGGAAGACGCCCACACGGCCTAGCCCGGATTGTTCAGTTGTTGGTGGGGCTGGTTGCAAGGAAAGTACCTCCGAAGCTGTTGGATGCGTTCTGTCCAGGAATCGCTTCCGGAGCCGGAGGGCACCTTGCAGGAGAACACTACGGGTCCGATCGCACGCGTCCAGGTCAGTCACCGGTGACGGGGTCGGGGTGACCGGCCAGGCAGGCACGCATCTGCTCGGTCGTGTCGCCAACCAGATCGGGGTTCATGCGGGCCTGTCGCAGGTCATGGAGGGCGCGATCCGGCGGTCGTCGTCGCGTGATCGGGGGACGGTGCTCACGCAGCTGGCGATGATGGTTGCTGCGGGAGGCCGGTGCGTGTCGGACCTGGCCACGTTGCGGGACCAGCCGGACTTGTTCGGTGACGTCGCTTCGGACGCGACCGCGTGGCGCACGATCAACGTCGACATCGACCACGATCGTTTGGACGCGTTGCCGGCGGTGCGCCAAGCCGCGGTCCGTCATCTGCTGGGCCAGGCCGATCTGGACGGTCTGGGCCAGCTCGAATTGGATGTCGATGCGACGGTGTTGCATCTGGACTCGGAGGGCAAGAGCACGCGGCAGCGACGTACAAGGGCGGCTGGGGGTTCGCCCGATGGTGTGTTTCGTTGAACCCTTCGGGCTCCCGGCGGGATGCTGCGCGACGGCGGCGCGACCGCGAACAACGCCGCCGATCAGGTCGCCGTTGTCGGCCAGGCCATAGCGTCGCTGCCCGAGGTGTGGCAGGTGGCACGAAGAAGGAGACGACCGCGTTGGCGGTCCGTGGACCCACCACCACGCTTCTTTCGGAAACACCCACCCGCCGAGTTGCTGAATGATCCGGGCTAGGTCCCAGGTGGCTGGCGCCACCGGGATGACCCCCCGTGCATCTGGGTGGCGCCCGAGATCGACGTGAGGAGTGTCACATGGACTGGTTGACCGTTTCGTGGCCCGTCGTGGCCAGCACGATCCTGTCGGGGGTGTTCGTCCTGGTCGCGGTCGCGGCCCTGGTGCGTGTCGTCGGACTGCGGACCCTGGCGAAGATGAACAGCGTGGACTTCCTGGTGACCGTGGCGTTTCGGGGCCATCGTGGTTTCGGACAACACGTCGGTGCTGCGGGGAATCGTCGGCATCGGGACGCTGATGCTGGTCCAGGTCGTCTTTACCTTCCTGCGTCGAAACTCCCGGGTCGCGCGGATCCTGCAGAACGAACCCCTGTTGCTGATGGTCCGGACACGGGTCCTCCACGACAACCTGCGCGCGGCGCGGGTCACCGAGGGCGAGTTGCGAGCCAGGCTCCGAGCGGCCGGGGTGCACGACACCGACAGCATCTTCGCGGTGGTCCTGAAGACCACCGGGGACGTCAGTGTCATCCTCGGCGACGGCCACTCGGCCAGCGAGATCCTCGATGACGTCCGCGACGCGGACCTGCTCGACCCCACCACGACCTCGACCTGACCCCGTTTCCGGGACCGGCCGCCCGAGCCGGCGCCCACACGTGATCAGCCTGGTCCCATGATGGCCGGGGCGACCTGGTCGGCGGTGAGCGGCACGACATCGACCTGTTCGCGACGCACCTCACCCGACACGGGCACCCGGCGCTGGTGGACCTGGCGTTCGACGCGGATGACCTCCACGGGCCGGACATCCATGTGCACGACCGGCACCTCCTCATGGAGGACGAACTCGTGGAGCAGCTCCTCCGCACCCACCTCCGGGTCGATGGCCGCCACCGTGCCGTCGGCGTCCACGGGTGGCAGGCGCTCGAGCCTGAATTCCTCGCGACGGACCTTCACGGTCATGGTGACCTCGCGGGTCACGACGACCTTTCGCATCCGGAGGCGGGCGTAGGGACGACGGATCGTCCCCACCACCAGCCGCTCCTCGGAGCGGGTCAGCGTGCCGTCGTGACCGGCGTCGTCGATCGGCGGCATGCGTCAGCCGCGATCGGCGTCGTCCTCGACGACCTCGACCTCTTCCTTGCGGACGTCGGCCGACACCTGCTGTTCCTCCTGGACGGCGTCGACGTCGACGCCGATCCGCTCCTTGGCGACGACCTCGGTCTCCACGGTCGGGACCTCCTCGGTCAGCACGACCTCCTGGGTCTCCTCCGACAACTCGCCGTTGCCAGCAGACCCGGCGTCGTCATCCGAGATCTTCTCGCGTGTGACGTGGGCCTCCTCGTGGCTGACGGCCACGGTGGCGGTCTCCTCCTCGGTGACGACGTGTTTGCGCAGGCGCAGGCCGCCCGACTCGCGAGTGGCGGTGCCTACATGGAGTTCCTCCTCGGAGCGCACCATCGAGTCGCCCCCGTCGTGGTCGCCGTCCATGTCCCCGTCCACGTCGGGGGCCGGGGGCGGCGTGTCGGTGCCGGCCTCGTGGCCCTGGTCGTGGGTCCGGACGTCGTCGATCCCGTAGTAGCGGTAGAGTTCGGCCTCGTCCTCCCGGCTCAACTGCTGCCCCTCGCCGAGCTGCGGTGCGTCCTTGACGGTGTCCTTGGTGTGGGCCACCACCACGTCGTCCCCGTCGGCGCGGGCGTCGGCCAGTGGCACGAGGTTGGAACTGGTCCCGAACAGGCCGGTGTTGACCAGCGCCCACTCGGGCTCCCCGCTGGCGTCGTCGACGTAGATCTCGTCGATCTTGCCGATCTTGTCACCGGCGCTGTCGACCATCTTGTGGCCGCGCCAGTCGAGCTTCTCCTGGGTGGTTGTCATCGTGGTTCCTCCTCGGGGACGTGGGCTCACGTCATGGATGGTTGGTGCGTGGGCATGCGGCCCGGGGACGGCTGCACGGGGAGTGCGCCGACCGGGTGGCTGCGGAGTTGCGGTTAGTCCTGGCGGACGGCACCGGCGCGGTTTTCGTCGCGATCCCGCCTCGGTCGGTCCTGCTGCGCCTGTTGCTTGCGCTTCTCGGCCCGCTGCTTGATGGCTTCCTTGGAGCCCTCGGCCTCGTCGGAGACCTTGGGTGCCTCGTCCTCGGCCTTGTTGATGGCCTTCTCCCACTGGGCGCGCATGGGGACGATGCCACCACCACCGATGGCCACGATCGCCGAGCCGACGACCAGGGCCAGCAGGGCGTAGAACAGGCCGTTGACGATGTTGGGCGCGATCCGCAACTGGTCGAGCGCGGCGAACAGCCCGATCGCCAGAATCGCGATCGAGGCCCCGTTGGCCAGCGCCGACCCGTAGCTGAGGCCACCGAGCGTGGCCGCGACGATCTCCTTGACCGCGGCCGCGATAGCGGCCGCGATGACCAGGATCACGATGGCGACGAAGATGTTGGGCAGGAAGGCGATGATGCCGCGGATCAGGTCCGTGATGGGGTTGTCGGGAAACAGCCCGAACGCGAGTTGCAGCGCGAACAGCATCACCATGTAGAACACGAGCTTGGCGAGGATGTCGCTGGCGTCGAACGAGGTCTTGGCCATGGCCTTCTTGACCCCGCCACGCTCGACAGCGCGATCGAAGCCAACCTTCTCCAGGACGCTGTTGACCACCTTGGCCAGCACCTTGGCGATGACCCAGCCGATCACCAGGATGAGGATGAACCCCACCAACTTCGGCAGGAAGGTCAGAACGTTGGAGAGCATGTCCTCCAGTGATCCGCCGATGTCTACTTGGGCGATCATGCTCATGATGGGTGCTCCAGGGTGGAAGGATGGCGTGGCTGGTGGCCGGGCCCAGTTGGTGGGTTGTCGTCGGGTGATCCGTGACCTTGCGCGGAACATACCCACGTGGGTATGTTCCGCGCAAACATGGGCTGGTCGAGGCGCCCGCGCGACGGGGAGCGGCTCGCAGGTCCTCCGGGGTCGATCGCAGCAGCCGGGACACCTGGCTCTGGCTGACGCCGAGTTTGTCGGCGATCTGCTGCTGGGTGTAGTCCTTCCAGAAACGCAGGGCGACCAGTCGTCGGTTGTCGTGGGTCAGTGCTCGTAACATCTGGGGGACCAGGAGTCGGTTGCCCACGCTGGAGGTGTCGTCGGTGTCGGCGAAGACCTGGTCGCCGGCCACGTCCAGGTGCACCGGTCGGAAGCATGAGGCGATGGCGACCAGGGCCGTCTCGACCTGGGAGGATTCCACCCCCAGGTCTGGCCCACTTCCCGGGCGGTCAGCAGCCGTCCGAGGTCATGGCCGAGCCGCTCATGGGCGCGCTGGCCGTCGAGGCGCAGTTCCTGCAGGGACCTTCCCACGCGGATCGTCCATCCCGTGTCGCGGAAGTGGCGGCGGAGCTCGCCGAGGATCGTGGGGACGGCGAAGATGCTGAACGCCACGCTCCGCGTGTGGTCGAACCGATCTGCGGCGTTGACGAGCCCGATCATCGCCACCTGGCGGAGGTCGTCGTCCGGCTCGCCGCGACCGCGGTAGCGGTTGGCAAGGGTGATGGCCAGGCCGAAGTGGTGGTCGACAATCTCGGCGGTCTCGTTCGGACCGGGGACGTCGCGGCTGGCCGCTCGGGATCGGGACCGTCGGGCAGATCCGGGACGACACGCGGCGCGAAGGGGATGGGAGCATCATGGGGACGCACGGGGCTGGCTTCCTTCGGGGTGCGGTCGTGACCGCCACCTGGCCGGTCACGCTGGACGCGACCCCGGCGTCAGGGAGGAAACTGATGCGACTCTGTCCGCTGGGCGATGCGCGGCCAATGGCCGGTCGGCCCGGGGCGGCCCCGGCCGTCCGCATGCCGTGTGCCCGGGCGAGCCCTCAACTTGCGATTGAACCTCGGGCGGCCCTCTTGATCGCGGCGGGGGGGGTGCGGGGGGCCGGTTGGGTGCCTTTGGGGCGTCCGGGACCGGGCGTGTCGGTTCTTGGTGGTCTGGCGGGAGTGCCGATGGTTGCGGCAAGTGGCCGAAACCCTCGTCGGACGCGGGCGGGGGCGAGCTTGCCGGGTTTGCGGGGTTTCTCCCAGGCAGCCGGCGCTCGTCGACCAGCCCGCGGAGGGCGGTGACGCCCTTGCGACGTCAGGTGCCGGGGCCCCAGTCGATCTCGTGGCGGCGGTTGGTGCGACGCAGGATGAACGGACCGGCGGCGAGCGTCAGTCTCGCGACCGTCACGATCCGGAGCATGTAGCTGGCAAGCAGCGCGAAGGGGGCGATCGCGATGGTCGCGGCGCCGGCGACCAGCTAGGCGGCGTTCTGGAACCCCAGGGTGAACCCGGCCGGCGGGCTGGGCGCGTCGAGCAGCAGCAGCGCCGCGATCGCGACGACGAGCGCTGGCCCGGCGACGAGCAGGATCTGTCTCGAGAGGTTGATCAGTTCCCACTCGAAGTAGAGGGTCTTGATGTGCTCGCGGGCCGGACCGAACAGTGCCATCAGGTCGACCAGGTGCTGGAGTTCCTCGCGGGCGTCCGCGTGCTCGTCGTCGGTGAGCGGACTGTCCGGGTCGTGGAGCAGCCGTCGTCCGAGGTACAGGCGCCACGAGTAGTTGAAGTCCATTGCCGCGGACACCACGGCGAACGTTCCGAACTGGGCACCGTCGAGGTCCTCGGCAACCGGGCCGGCGGCATCCGCGACGAGTTCGGCGTAGTCCCGGATCTCCTCCCAGTTGGGTCGGGCATCCTCGCTCGCATCGTCGGCCAGGGCGGCGTCGGCCAGGTCACGGAGCCGGTCCGTACGCGCATCGGCGGTCTCGGCCATGGCCCGCAGGAACGCCGAGGGTTCCGGCGGCGCCGCGGGCACGCCCAACTCCTCCTCGACCCGTGAACGAAAGTCGATCGCACCCTCCATGCGCTGACGCTGATCACCGACCGGCCCGAGTTCCTGGCTGAGGACCAACTGGCTGATCGTGACCACCAGCGTGACGCCGGTGATCAGTGCGCCAACCAGGGCCTGGAACAGGGTGGACGCGGGGTCTGATGCCACCATCCCTCGAACAAGTTGATGCTCGGCAACTTGGTGGCCAGCAGCAACCCGGCGAACGTGCCGACAAGGACGACTGCGGTCAGCGTCAGGCGGTGCATCCGCAGCAGCACCTGCGTGCGAACCCGTCCACCGAGCCGGTCGCGCAGGTTCTCGGGTGGGCACGCATATCCCCGGTCGTCGTCCTGCTCCACAAGGTTCTCCAACGTCGGCGCGACACGCGATGCCGCATCGTGGTCGTGATCCAACCACCTGAAGGCAGCGTCACGGGTTGTGCAGCGCGGAATCGTTCGGCGCTGTCGAACGCCATCGCGGCGATCACGTCGTACTCGCTGACATCGAGGTGGTCGGAAGATCGCCTGCCGGGCGTGGGCCGGGTGGATTCAAGGTGCGGGTGACGAGTTCGACCTTGGGGGTTGCGAACAGCGATTTGGTCTGCACGGGATTCTCCAGCGCGTCACCCACGGTGCCCGTCGAGCCGAGCAGGCCAACGCCAGCTTCGAATGGATCGAGGTGTTCGACAACCGGCAACCGCGCCACTCCCGACTGGGCTACCTCAGCCCCGTCGAGTTCGAACGAACCCGCCACACCGACTTGGTCGCTGCGGCATGATCACCACCCTGTCCGAGCAAGCGGGGAATCTCCAGCATGGTCAACCCCGGCTCGAGAGCGCTTCGGCCACGCCGATGAGGAGCACGGCGGCGATGACTGCCAAGATGAACCCGAGCACATTGAGTTCCATGATGCCGCCAGTCCCGAGCCAACCGGCGATGGTTCCCCCGATGATCGACCCGACCACCCCCAGCAGCAGGGTCGCCACCCAGCCGAGTTGCTGTTTGCCAGGACGGATCAACCTGGCCAGCGCCCCGATGACCAGACCTGCCACGATGAAGCCGATCCAACCCATGAGCCCACCTCTGGAATGACGCAACACTGCTGTTGGTGCCACTGTAGATCAGCGTACGGATTCGTGTCGGCCGGTGTGGTGTCGGCCGTGCGCCTCTGTTGTCAGATCCCGTGGCGGTGTGGGCCTGACCGTCCTGGTGGCCGTCTCATGGCGATTTGCTGCCGGACCAACCACCCCCAGCAACAGGTCGAGGACGAGTCCGCGATGCCGCGCTCCGGCATCGTGGTCCTCAGCGGCGGGTCGGCGGAGTTGACCGGCCGGTCGGGCTGCACCGGCGAGTCCGTCAACTGGCAATCCCAGGCACCCGGCGCGGCGTAGTGTTGCCGAGCCCCGGGCGTGAGCCGGCCAGCGACGATCACCATGCCTGTCCGGGACCCGACGATCTTCCAGCGCGGCCGTCCAACGCGGCCTGTACGAACGAAGGCGGCCACCCGATCGGGTTCGTACGGGTCTGCGGCGGACCGGTCGGGATGACGGTCCAAGTCCGTCTCGCACCAGCCGAATTGGAGCCTGTTGACCGCGGGCATGTTCACCATGCCGAGGCCGACCTGCTGCCGTCGTGCAGTTCGGCCCGCACGGACTCGAAGAACCCCCGGCAGGCGAACTTCGACGCGCAGTAGGCCGACTGCACGGGATGCCCATGTAGGCCAGGGCCAATCCCACGGTCGCCACAGGCCGCGGGCGATCGCCGATTCCCTACAGGCCAGTCTCGCGGGCATGGCGACAACCGTGGTGTTTTGGCGGGTGGGGTCAAACGTTGCAAGTCGACCCGGCGGGCAACATCGGACAGCCGCGTCCCAACCGCCAACGAGTTCGCGTCCGCGGATCCATGCGCACTCGGAGCAGCGTCAACGCCGTCACCGGATGCCCTTCCGAAGCGCCTGACCGGGCCGTGGTGATGACCACGGTCCCTTCAATCGTCAGGACGCGAAGTCCGAAGACACGACCAGCCAAACGGTCTCAACGATTATGCCGTCGGACAGGTCGGCGGTCTCGTCAGGTCTGGCTGGTCGTATCCTCACCGGCCCGTCGTCCCTCGGTCGCCCCGAAGACGGCCAGGGTGACGAACTTCATCAGTCCTCCTGCTTTTCGCGGACCGCGGACACCACGGCGCTGATGATCGAGGCGCCCACCAAGGCACCGACGACCAACAGGGCGCGGCGCGTGGTCTCGGTGGCGGGATGCTCACTCACCGAAGCCGTCAACCGCTCCCAGGCAGTGGGTGGCTTCTTTGCGCGGAAGGGATTGTTCACGCGGACTCCAATAGCTCCAGCCAGATCAGATTAGGTTGTACTTGACGGCCACAGCGACCGCACCGGCCCGGTTGGATACGCCCAATCGGGCGTAGATCTCCGAGGCGTAGGACTTGACCGTGCGGTGGGTCAAGCCCAGGTCCTGGGCGATCTCGCGGTTGCTGCAGCCGTCGGCCATGAGGGCCGCGATGTCGGCCTGTCGCGGTGACAAGGTCGGCGCCGGGACCTCGCCGGGGCTCACCGCGGTCTGGGTGATCTCCTCCATGGTGCCCATCGCCGCCGGGTCTTCGAAGACCACGACCACCGGACCGAACGAGATTCGGTCCCCATGACGCAGGACCCGGGAACCGTTGACCTCGGCGCGGCCGACCTTGGTGCCCGCGGTGGACGACAGGTCGGTCAGGACCATCGCGCTGCCGTGGCGGGCGATGCGGGCGTGCACCCGGGACACGGCGGGATGGTCCAACACGATGTCGTTGCCCGGGCGTCGACCGATGCACAGCGACGTCGCGTCGAGCCGATACACCGTGCCAGCGCAATCACCCGCCGCCTGGTGCAGAGTGGGGACCGGCCGCGTCGCCTCGCGGGCCGCGGTGGCATCCCGACTGGCCACGGAGGCAGATGATGCAACGCCAGCGCCGCTCACCGCACCACCCCCCTGACCGGATCCATCGGGTGGAGGGGGATGACCATGTCCGCACACGACGGGTCAATGCCCAACGAGCCGACAGCACAGGACGAGGGGGCGTGCTTCTTCACGGGTACTTCCTCCTGCGACGATCCGAGATTGCCAACACGACGGTGCCAATCGGCCGGCCTCGGGGTCCTGGGAGGCGTGATTCCCCGGGTCTGGGAGGAACCGGTGAGACTATGCCGCGTGACGGGCCCGGAAGTCAAGAAATGGCCCGCAAACTGGCCGGTCAACCACCCCCTGGCCCGGCAAGGCTGAGCATGCCCCAGTGGCCAGAAAGTGCTGGCGGGCGTCACCCTCGTGGGCCGGCCGTCGGGGTCGGGGGGCGGCGGCCGTCGAGTGGCCGGCCCACCGTCACGAGGGTGTGGATCGTGCTGGCGTTCATGGTCGATGGCTTCCTGGTCGGACGAGCGGTGGGGGAGCCGTTCGTGGTCAACTTCGACGGTCCGGGCAGCTATGGCGACGACTGGGCGGACCCAGCCAGGTAGGTGTGCTGGCGGTGCACGTCCTGCCGGGTGTCGTCGCGGCGCTGATGACAGTCAGGTTGCTGAGGCACCACGCCCGGATTGAAGGCCGTCGCTGCCAGCCACCCGCGACGGCGCAGTCCAAGTACACGGAACACGTCGACGACTTTAGCGGGGAGAACACACCTGGCGGCCGTTACCGTGCCCCGGAGGTTGTGGGCCAGGGTGGCCGCGACGGTCCAGGCGGCGTTGCCCTGAAAGATCTTGGTCGGCATGTGGGCCAGTCCGGCTCCGTGGTCCAGGTCGCGGATGGCCAGCTCCACGACGGCGTGGGCACGGTGGTGACGGTCCACGGCGACCTGGACGCGCGCATCTGGGCCGGTCGATCCGCCCACAGGTTGTACGGCTCGGTCTCCCACCCGGTGATGATGTAGCCCGGTGCTCGATGCAGGCTCAGGGAGGGCGCGCTCTCGCCGCCCTGGACCATGCCGGCCGGGGCGACACCAGGTCCGCAAGAATGATCAAACACGCCGCGCCGAGCGGGGACATGCTGAGCACATGGACACCAACGACGCCCTCGCAACCATCCTCGACCTCGCCCAGGCGGTGCTCGACGATGCAACCACCAGCCGCAGAGCAACTGGCTGCACGCGCCCGCCTGTCACGGTTCCACTTCGACCGTGTCGTGGCCTCGATCGCGGGTGAGCCGCCCGGTTCGCTCCGGCGGCGCCTGCTGCTGGAGCGCTCAGCCCACCGTCTCGTCGTCCCGACGCGGGCGGGCCAGACCATCCTCGACGTGGCCATCGAGGCCGGATATTCGTCACACGAGGCCTACACCCGAGCCTTCGCGCGTGCCTATGGGCGACCACCGACGGTCGTTCGGCGTACCCCACCGCTGACGTTCCGGGAACTGGAGTTGCCGGGCGCCAGCGGCGTGCACTTCGAACCCCCCGGCAGCTTGCGGTTGCCGGCAACACGACAGGAATCCACCATGGACCTGGTCCAACACCTGGTCGAACACCACGTCGACACGCTCGCGGCCATCATCGACCGCGCGTCCGACCTTCCGGACGAGATCCTCGATCGACCGATCCAGATCTCGGTCGAGACGATCGACAACGATCCCACGCTGCGTTCGGTGGTCAATGCGGGGCTTCGAGGATGAGCGGGGTCGGGGGTGCTGGGAACAGGACAGGAGCCCTGCGAGGATGAGGGTGTCGAAGACCTCACCTCAAGAACAGGGCTCCTGTGGAAACCGATCCTACGCGCATGTGTCAGCTCCTTGTCGGACTCCCCGACGTCAACGTGCTCGCCGTGGCCGACCTGGGCATCGGCCAGGTGATCGTGCACGTCGAGACGGTCGTGGAGGAGCGTCGGCCAGCGTGTCCGCGGTGTGGGACCGAGGCGTCGGTCAAGGACCGCGATCCTGTCGAGTTGGTCGATCTGCCGGTGTTTGGCCGCCGGGCACGGCTGGTGTGGTTCAAGCGACGGTGGGGCTGTTCGGTGGAGTGTGGCGCACCGTCGTGGACCGAACAGGTCGCGGCGATCGCGGCGTCGCGGTTGGTGTTGACGGATCGGGCGGGTCGGTGGGCGTGTGAGCAGGTCGGCCGCCACGGCCGGACCGTGGCCGGGGTCGCGGCCGATCTGGGGTGTTGTTGGCACACCGTCAATGATGCGGTGAACGCCTACGGCCGCCCGCTGGTCGATGACCCGGCCAGGATCGGTGTCGTGGCCGCGCTGGGGCTGGACGAGACCCTGTTCGGACGGGTCGGCCCGTTCCGCAACAGGCTGTGGTCGACATCGAT
>JBBSMS010000097.1:0-13060 GCA_038233055.1 Nitriliruptorales bacterium | reverse complement strand
TCAACGGTCGGGGGGGGGTGGGCCCCCCCCCCATCTTCACGCCCATCGGGGTCGACCCCCCCAACGGGGGGGGGCTCGCGGCCACCACCCCCCTGGGCGCCGGGCCAGGGCTGGGCGGCGGGCCCCCCGCCGCCCGGGTGGGGGCCCCCCACCCCCCCCCCCGGGCGTGGGTCCCCCCCCCGCGGCGACACCACGTGGGGGGTGGCCACCCCCGACCGACCGTTGATCGACACCACCGCCGCGTCGTCGCCGATGCCCACGACGTCGTCGCCGTCGACAGCGCTGCCGACGGGGCCGAACGCGGTCGCCAGGACGTCGTCGAGTTCGGCCATCCCGAGCTTGGCGGCACAGCCAGCGGCCGGCGACAGGGAGGTCAGCCGGGGGGCCAGGTCGGGCATCGGAGCCCGGGCCGGCGCCGTCTCCGCGGCGGTCGCCCGACCGGGTCCGGGGTCCTTGGCCACGGGCCGTCTCCTTGTAGGATCGGCCTCGACCGTATCCCTCCCCGGCCCTGGCTCCCCCGATGCCCGATGTCCTCGACACCGCCTGGAACCTGGCCCACACCGGGGCATGGACGATGGCCTGGATCGGGGCCGCCCTGCTGGCCGTCGCGGGGGTCGCCAAGGTCCGTCGCCCGGCCGCCACGACCGAGTCGCTGGCCCTGGCCGGACTCCCCGATCGTCCCGTCCTGGCCCGCCTGCTGGGCACCGGCGAGGTGGTCCTGGCCGTTGTCGTGATCGCCACCGGCAGCCGGATCGCGGTCGCCGCGCTCGCGCTGGCCTACCTCGCCTTCACGGCCGTGTCGTGGCACCTGCTGCGCACCGACCAGGGTTCGTGCGGGTGCTTCGGCGAGGTCGACGCCCCCCTCACCCGCGTCCACGTCACGACCAACTTCGTCCTGGCGGTGGCCGCCGGCGTCGCGGCCCTGGGTGCGCACCCGGCCACGTCGTCGACGGGTGACGTCATCCTGACCGTGGTCGTGGTGGCCACGGGCGCCGCGCTGGTGCGGATGCTGCTCGTGCTCGTCCCCGCGCTCGCCGACGGCATCCAGCGGCTGGAGACCACGTGACCCCGCCGACCACCGCGCCCCTCCCCCGCCTCACCACCCACTCGACCGAACGGGATCCGCGCCCATGACCATCGTCGTGACCGCCCTGGTGCTCGTCGTGGCCGTGCTGGCCCTGCTGGTCGCCGGCCTCCTCCGCAGCCATGCCGTGATCCTGCGGCGCCTGCACGAGGCCGGAGTGCCGGAACTCGGCGGCGACGGGGCCCTGCTCCCGATGGCTCCGGCCGACGACGAACCCGCCACCCCGCGCCCCAATGACGCACCGACCGGCCGCGACGCACCCGACCTGACCGGCACCAACACCGACGGCGACCCCATGGTCGTCGCCGTGGCGGGACGACGCCACGACACCTCGCTGCTGTTCCTGTCGGCGGACTGCGCCACCTGCGAGCCGTTCTGGCAGGCCGTCGGTGACGGTCGCGCGTCGCGCCTGGGCACGCCAGACCACCGCCTGGTGGTGGTGTCCCGCGGCGGCGAATCCGACCTGGTGGCGACCATCGCCCAGCGGCCAGTCGACGTCCCGGTCCTGTTGTCGAGCGAGGCGTGGCAGGACTACCAGGTGCCCGGCGCGCCCTACATCGTGCACATCGACGGCCCGTCCGGCCGGATCCGCGGCGAGGGCACGAGTGCCTCATGGGACCAACTGGTCGACCTTGCCGGCCGTGGCCGGACCGAGACCGCCGACGCGTTCGAGGACCGTCCGGCCCGCCGGCGTCGACGCGGCCGCCGCAACGATCGCCCGGCCCGGGACAGCGACGAGGAACTCGAGGCCGTCGGCATCGCCCCGGGTGACCCGAGCCTGTACCCGGGCGGCACTGGACCGGCCGACAACTCCGACCCGTCCGCATGATGCCGCTGGTACCCGGCGTTGCCCTGGTGGTCGTCGGAGTGGTCGTGTCCGTGGTCGCCGCGGTCCGGGCGACGTGGTCGCCTTGAGGCGAGTCCATGCTGTCGAGCCTCACCCCGGTCGGGGAGGGCTCGAGGAGCCAGCGATGGTCGGTCACGGTGACGGCCTTCACCCTTGGCAGCGTCCTGGGCGGCGCCGGGACCGGGCTGCTCGCGGGCGTTCTCGGGCACCTGGTCGCACCGGCGCCCCGGACGGCCCTGGTCGTCGTCGGGATCCTCGCTGCGGCGGCCCTGGTGGGCGACCTGGTCGGCCGGACCCCGCCGTCGCTGGAACGACAGGTCGATCGCACCTGGATGACCCGCTTCCGCGGCTGGGTGTACGGACTAGGCTACGGCCTGCAACTGGGTTGCGGACTCGCGACCTACATCTCGTCGTGGGCCACCTGGCTGCTGGTCGCGACGATGGTGCTGGCTGGCGACGTCCGGGTCGCCGTGTCCATCGGGGCACTGCACGGGCTGGTGCGATCCGGCACGCTGTGGACCACGGCCCGGCTGCACAGCGCCCAGCGGATCCGGACCCACCACCAAGTGCTGCAGCGCATGCATCCCGCGGTGTCGACCACGTCCAACGTCCTGCTGGCCGGGCTCGCGGCCCTGGCGGTCGTCGTGCTGGCAGGCTCGTGACGCACCGGTCGTGCCGGTCCCACCCCCGCTTCGACGCCCACCGTCCCCCCGCCCCCTCCTGAACGGCCTCCATCATCCGACTCGACGGAGACGGCATCCGGCTGGACCTCCCCACGCGGTGGGAGGGCAGCATCACCCGCAATCCGGCGCGCACCCGCAGTGCCCCCGGGCTGCAGCGACAGGACCAGCGCGCCGCGGAGGACGGCGCCGACGCTGACCTCGACGAGGCCGAACCCACGTCCGAGCCCGACCTTGCCGGTGACGATCCCCCGGGGTTCGACCCGCCCCCGAACCGGGGCAAGGGCGTGCAGGTCGACGAAGCCGGCGGCGTCGTGATGCCGGTCACCCATGTCGCCAACTTCGCGCTGCCGGCCGCGCTGGACGTCTTTTGCTCCCAGGCCGTCGAAACGATGGCCCCGGGTGACAACCTGGTCGCACTGGTGGAGTACGGGCCCGCCGAGGTGGACACACCGCTGTTCGAACGGCGCGGGGTCCCGCGCCGCCTCCGTGTCGCCGACTTCTCCCCCAAGAGCCTGAACCGCACCCTGCCCGACCAGGTCGGCTACCAGGAGTTCGCCACGGAGGCCGGGCGGGCCTTCTGCCTCTACGTCGTGCTAGCCGGACGCCAGGCCATCGGCCGCAGCGTCCAGGACGTCAACGCCGTGCTGTCCACCCTCGTGCTGGAGCCCCGATGACCACCACCCTCGCCCCCGACACCGCCGCGACGGACACCGGTGCCGTGACCCCCGCCACGGCGACGCCGGCGCCCGCCACCCGTGCCACGACGTCCACGACCTGGACCGAGCGCACGGTCGAGGCGATCACTCGGCGGTTGTCGTCGACCAAGCTCGGCCGTCGCAGCTTCCTCACCCGCGCCGCCCTGATCGGGTCCGCGCTTGCCGTCGACCCGATCGGGTTCCTGATCAAGCCGCAGTCGGCGTGGGCCTCGGTGTGCGGGCTGGAGAACGAGTGCAACCAGGGCTGGTCAGCCTTCTGCGCCACCATCAACGACGGCGCCAACACCTGCCCGTCCGGCAGCTACGCGGCCGGGTGGTGGAAGATCGACAACACCACCTTCTGCAGCGGCCGTGCGCGCTACATCGTGGACTGCAACCGCAGTCCGGGTGCGTCCTGCTCGTGCCGGTGCGCCAACGGCGACTGCGACCGCCGCCGGGTCTGCTGCAACAACTTCCGCTACGGCCAGTGCAACACCCAGGTTCGTGGCACGACCGAGGTCGTGTGCCGGATCGTGCTGTGCACGCCGCCGTGGGAGTGGGGCAACTGCACGACCACCAGCGCCACCTCAAACGGCACCCGGACGCACTGGTCGTCGCGGCTGCCGTCGCGCACCGATCCCACCCCGATCACGGTGACGTGGCTGGAACTCGGCCTGACCGGCTCGGTGCTGGGTGACATGGTCGGCGTCGAACGGGACGGCCTACGCGGGGGTACCTGGGCGGTCTTCGACAACGGCGCGATGGGGTCGCGCGGGAACTCCACGCACTACGTCACCGGGCCCCACGGCGACGCGTATGTCGACCGGAGCGGGGCCGAAGGCCCGCTGGGCTACCCCGTCCGTGACACCACGGGGAACCCACGAGCGGTCCGCTACGACACCGGCAGCACCTATCGCGCCGGCAACGACGTGTGGGCCATGGACGACGGGATCGACGACTACTACCGCGCCTGGGGTGAGCAGTCCGGCTGGATGGGTGCCCCGACCGACCACGCCGGTCCCCTGCCCGGACCCTGGCGGGCCGGCCCGACCGCGTCGGACTGGTGGGTGGTGCACAACACCGACGACGGCGACACCCGCCCGATGCGCTCCATCGAGCAACTGGACCCCGACGGCGTGTGGCCGAAGACGGCCGTCGCCCGGCGGACCGCCGGCGACAACCGCTGGGACACCGCTGCAGCAGTGTCGCAGGAAACCCACCCGTCCGGCGCGGACACCGTGTTCGTCGTCGGCGACGGGCGCTCGATCCACACCCACGGCGTCCCGGCCGCCGCCGCGCACCTGGACGCGCCGATCCTGTTCGTGCGCCAGGGCTCGATCCCCAGCGAGACCCGGGACGAGATCCAGCGCCTCGACCCGCAGCGAATAATCGCGGTCGGCACCGGGGTGGACATCAACCGCAGGGTCTACGCCCAGTTGGGCGACCTCGCACCGTCGGTGGAGCGCTGGGCCGACCGTCGCCGGATCATCACCGCCGTCGAGGTTTCCCGCAACGCGTTCGCGTCGGCGGACGACGTGGTGCTGACCAACGACCAGTCGCACCGGCTGGCGATGACGTCCGCGCCACTGGCCGCGTCGTTGTCCGCGCCGACCCTGATCACCGCGACCAGCCGCCTGCTGCCCGTCGTCGCCCAGGAGATCGACCGCCTGGGCGCGAACCGGGTCACGATCGTGGGCAACCCCGACTCGGTGTCCAACGCCGTCGTCGTCGACCTCGAGGACCGCGGCCTGGACGTCCGGCGGGTCAGCGGCAGTTCTGACCTGACCACGACCGCCAACGTCTACAACCTGATCCCGAGCGCACGGATCGTGGTGACCGAGGGCGACGCCTTCAGCAACCTGGTGTCTGCGGCCAGCCTGGCCGTGCGGCGACCGTTGCCGATCCTGCTGGTCAACGAGAACTCGATCCCCAACCCGACCGACCAGAAGATCCTGTGGCGCCGGCCCGACATCATCAAGATCGTCGGCCACGACCGCTCGGTCTCGCACGGCGTCGGTGAGGCCCTGAAGGGCTACCCGGCCGTCTGAACGATCGGCGGGCCGGGTCCCGGGACGAGGACGTGACCAGCGCAGGCCCTAGCGTGGTCGTCCGGCGGCGACAGTCGTCGCTGACCTGACACGGAGGCCGCCATGTCCGAGTCGCCCCTCGCCGGACGTCCCGCCACCGACGGTGACCTGCTGGACGTCGACGCGTTGCTCGTGGCCTACGCCGACGATCGGCCCGACCCGGACGACCCCTCCCAGCAGGTGGCGTTCGGCACGTCCGGCCACCGCGGGTCCGCCTTCGACCGCGCCTTCAGCGACGCCCACATCGCCGCCATGACCCAGGCCGTGTGCGACGTGCGGGCCGCGGCGGGGTTGGACGGACCATTGTTTCTGGGTCGGGACACGCATGCGCTGTCGGAACCGGCGTTCCGGACTGCGGTGGAGGTGTTTGCGGCCAACGGGGTCAAGGTGCACGTCGATGCGCGCGAACGATTCACCCCGACCCCGGCGCTGTCGCACGCGATCCTGGTGCACAACCGCGACCACGACACGACCGCCGACGGCGTGGTCATCACGCCCTCGCACAACCCGCCCGAGGACGGCGGCTACAAGTACAACGGCCCCGACGGCGGACCGGCCGCCGCGGCCGCCACCAGTGACATCCAGGACCGCGCCAACGACTACCTCCGTCGTGACCTCGACGGGGTTCGGCGCATCGACCTGGACGAGGCGATGGGTGGCGAGCACGTCACGCCGTACGACTTCCTGGCCGCCTACGTCGACGACCTGCCGTCGGTCGTGGACCTCGACGCCATCCGCTCCGCCGGCGTGTCGATGGGCGCTGATCCACTGGGCGGTGCGGCCGTGGACTACTGGGGCGCGATCGCCGAGCGCCACGACCTCGATTTGGAGGTGGTCAGCGAGGAGGTGGACCCCCAGTTCGCGTTCATGACCCGGGACTGGGACGGGCGGATCCGGATGGACTGTTCGTCCGCGCACGCCATGACCGGCCTGATCGCGTTGAAGGACGACTACGACGTCGCGTTCGGCAACGACACCGACGCCGACCGGCACGGCATCGTCACACCCAGCCATGGCCTGCTCAACCCCAACCACTACCTCGCGGTCGCGATCGGCCACCTGCTGGGCAACCGCCCCGACTGGCCGACGTCGGCCGGGATCGGCAAGACCTTGGTCAGTTCGTCGATGATCGACCGCGTCGTGGCCGACCTCGACCGGACGCTGGTCGAGGTGCCGGTCGGGTTCAAGTGGTTCGTGGACGGCCTCGCCGACGGGTCGCTGGCCTTCGGTGGTGAGGAATCCGCCGGCGCGTCGTTGCTGCGCCGCGACGGCACGACCTGGACGACCGACAAGGACGGGATGGTGTTGTGCCTGCTGGCGGCCGAGATCTGTGCCGTCACCGGGCGCAACCCGGGGGAGCACTACGACGACCTGGCCGAGCGGTTCGGGGCTCCCGCCTACCGCCGCATCGACGCCCCGGCCACCCCGGCCCAGAAGGCCGTGCTCAGGGACCTGTCTCCCGACCAGGTCACGGCCGAGGAGTTGGCCGGCGACCCGATCACCGCGACGCTGACACGGGCGCCGGGCAACGACGCCGCGATCGGAGGGTTGAAGGTGACGACCGACCACGGGTGGTTCGCCGCCCGCCCGTCCGGGACCGAGGACGTCTACAAGATCTACGCCGAGTCCTTCCGCGGCCCCGACCACCTCGACGCCATCATCGCCGCCGCCCAGGACTTGGTCGGCGACGTCCTCGGCGACTGATCCGGTCGAGCCTGTCCGCTCGCCTGCCTCAGGCGACCGGCGACACGAGGCTCAGGCGCCGGCCGGGATCCCCTGCCGGACGTCGGGTGCACCCATTCGGGCCGCATCGGCGGTCTCGTCGTCGGTCTTGTTCTGCGACTCCCGTTCGGCCGCGACGCGTTGTTCGTAGTGGTGGATCTCGGCTTGGACCCGGTCATCATCCCATCCCAGGAAGGGCGCGACGATCTCCGCGACCTCGGTGGCCACGTCGACCCCCCGGTGGAAGGTCTCGATGGAGATGCGCGTGCGACGGGTCAGGAGGTCGTCGAGGTGCAGGGCGCCCTCGTGCGACGCCGCATAGGCGATCTCGGCGCGCAGGTACTCGTCTGCGCCGTCCAGGGGCTCGGCGAGATCGGGCTGGTCGTCGACCAGGGCCAGGAGTTCGTGCACCAGGGAGCCGTAGCGACCGAGCAGGCGCTCGACCCGACTGACGTGGATCCCGTGACGATCGGCGATGTCCTGGCGTTGGTTCCAGGCGACCTGGTAGCCGGCGGCACCCAGCAGCGGGATTGACTCGGTGGTCGACTCCGGAACGGTGTCGGAGAACCCGGACACCGCCATGTCCACCGCGTCCTTGGCCATCACGCGGTACGTCGTGTACTTGCCACCGGCCACCATGACGAGGCCGCCCACCGGGGTGGTCACCGCGTGTTCGCGGGACAGTTGGCTGGTCGAGTCGGATTCGCCGGCCAGCAGCGGGCGCAGGCCCGCGTAGACCCCCTCGACGTCGTCGTGGGTCAAGGGGGTGGTCAACAGGGCGTTGACATGGTCGAGCAGGTAGTCGATGTCGGTCCGACTGGCTGCCGGATGGGCCAGGCCCAGGTCCCAGTCGGTGTCCGTCGTCCCGATGATCCAATGGCTGTTCCCCCACGGGATGACGAACAGCACGCTCTTCTCGGTCCGTGCGATCAGGCCGGTCTCGCCGTGGATCCGGTTGCGCGGGACCAGGATGTGCACACCCTTGGACGCGCGCACGTTGAACTGGCCCCGACCACCCACCATCTCCTGGATGTCGTCGGTCCAGACACCAGCCGCGTTGACGACCGCCCGCGCCCGGATCTCGAGTTCCTCGGAGCTCTCCAGGTCGACGGCACGGACCCCGACCACCCGGTCGCCCTCGCGCAGCAGGCCGACGACACGCGTGCTGGTCGCCAGGGCAGCGCCGTACTGGGCAGCGGTCCGGGACAGGAACATCGTGTGGCGAGCGTCGTCCACCTGCCCGTCGTAGTACTTGATGGCGCCGATCAACGCGTCCTTGCGCAGCGAGGGGAACTGCCGCCGTGCCTCCCTGCGACTGAGGTGGCGGTGCGAGGGCACCGCCTTCTGCATCCCCGCCATGGCGTCGTACATCAACACGCCGCTGCCGATGTAGGCCCGCTCCCACACCCGACCGTGCAACGGCAGGATGAAGGGCACCGGATGGGCCAGGTGCGGGCACAGCCGGTTCAGGATCAACGACCGTTCCCGGAGCGCTTCGTGGACCAGCGAGAAGTTCAACTGTTCGAGGTAGCGCAACCCCCCGTGGATCAACTTGCTGGACCGACTCGAGGTTCCGGAGGCGAAGTCACGGGCTTCGACCAGGCCTACGGACAGGCCCCGCGTGACGGCGTCCAGCGCCGCGCCACCCCCGGTCACGCCTCCACCGATGACCAGTACGTCGAACTGCTCGGACCGCATGCGGTCGAGCGAGCGGGCGCGGAAGTCCGGGCTCAGGGCCTGGGCAGAGGTTTCCATGGGCAGCAACTCCTGTACGTCGTCGGAGCGCCCAACGCCACGCATCGGGTCACGATCTGGCGCTGGCCATGCCGACCGGCAACCGGGCAATGGCCGCTTGCAAGGGGTATCGCGTCGGACGGGCGACGTGGCTGCCGTCCGTCCCGCGGGACGGACGGCGTGGTCGACGAATCACTCGACGTCGACCCAGTCAAGCGTCCGCTCGACCGCCTTCTTCCACTGGGCGTAGCCCTCCTCGCGCTGGTCCTCGCTCCACTCGGGCTCCCAGCGCTTGTCCTCGTTCCAGTTCTCACGAAGTTCATCGGTGTTGGACCAGAACCCGACGGCCAGGCCGGCCGCGTAGGCCGCGCCCAGCGCCGTCGTCTCGGCCACCTCCGGCTTGCTGACCGGCACGCCCAGGACGTCGGCCTGGATCTGCATGCACAGGCTGTTGGCCGTGATCCCGCCGTCGACCTTGAGCACTTCGAGGTCGACCCCCGAATCCTGGGCCATGGCGTCCACGACGTCGCGAGACTGGTAGCAGATCGCTTCGAGGGCGGCCCGGGCGATGTGGTTCCTGTTGTTGAACCGCGACAGGCCCACGATCGCGCCACGCGCGTCCGAGCGCCAGTACGGCGCGAACAGCCCCGAGAACGCGGGTACGAACGAGATCCCCCCGTTGTCGTCGACCTTGCGGGCGAAGGTCTCGCTCTCCGAGGCGTCGTCGATGATGCCCAACTGGTCACGAAGCCACTGGATCGCGGACCCGGTCACGGCGATCGATCCCTCGAGCGCGTAGATGGGCTTGTCGTCACCGAACTGGTAGCACACGGTGGTGAGCAGGCCGTTGTCGGACCGCACGAGTTCCTCGCCGGTGTTCAGCAGCATGAAGTTGCCGGTGCCGTAGGTGTTCTTGGCCTGGCCGACGTCGTAGCAGACCTGTCCGACCGTGGCGGCCTGCTGGTCGCCGAGGTCGCCCGTCAACGGCACGACGCCACCGAGCGGCCCCGACGACAGGGTCTCGCCGTAGCCCTCCGATGTGGACGACGGGCGGATCTCGGGAAGCATCGACCGCGGGATGTCGAAGAACCCCAGCAGTTCGTCGTCCCAGTCCAGCGTCTCCAGGTCCATCAGCATGGTGCGCGAGGCGTTCGTCGGGTCGGTGACGTGGGATCCACCGTCCACGCCGCCGGTCAGGTTCCAGATGATCCAGGTGTCGGTGTTGCCGAAGATGGCGTCGCCCTTCTCGGCGGCTTCCCGGACGCCGTCCACGTTCTCGAGGATCCACTGGATCTTCCCCCCCGAGAAGTAGGTGGCCGGCGGCAGGCCGGCCTTGCGCCGGATGACGTCACCCCTGCCGTCACGGTCCAGCGCCGACGCGATCTTGTCGGTGCGGGTGTCCTGCCACACGATGGCGTTGTAGTACGGACGACCGGTGGCCTTGTTCCAGACCACGGCGGTCTCGCGCTGGTTGGTGATCCCGACCGCCGCCAGGTCACTGGCGTCCAGGTCCGCGTCGGCAAGGCAACTGCGGACGGCGGTCGAGGTCCGGTCCCAGATCTCGGCCGGGTTGTGCTCCACCCAGCCGGCCTGGGGCAGGATCTGCTCGTGTTCGAGCTGGTGGCGGGCGATCTCGTTGCCACCGTGGTCGAAGACCATGAAGCGGGAACTGGTGGTGCCCTGGTCGATTGCGCCGACGAAGTCAGCCATGATGTCTCTCCTGTTGTCGGTTCGTGGTTCGTGACGGTCGTGGTTCGTGGCACGGCGGACGGTCGCTGGTCCACGGTGGCGAAAGTTGTCGGGGACATCAGTCCGGCGGGACCCCGTCCTCGTCGTCGCGCTCGACGTACTCGCCCTGTCCGGGATGCGTGTCGTGGTGCCCCGAGCCCTCGTCAGACTCCACGTAGTGGCCGTCCTCGTCTGGGCCGTCCTCGGCGTCGTCATCGGCGTCGTCCGTGCCGGGCCCGTCGCCGTGGTTGGCGTCCACGTAGCTGGCCTCGTCAACGTCGTCGGTGGACTCGGCCTCGTCCTGCATGCCCTCGTCGGGCGTGCCCATGTGCGGCTCGTTGTCGCCGGCCATCAGAGGTACATCCGGCCGGCGAGGCCACCGAGCACACCGCCGATGATGGGTCCCACGACCGGGACCCACGCGTAGTCCCAGTCGCTGCCACCCTTGCCCGGGATGGGCAGGACGGCATGGGCGACGCGGGGGCCGAGGTCACGGGCCGGGTTGATGGCATAGCCGGTCGGACCACCCAACGACGCACCGATCCCGACCACCAACAGTGCCACGGGCAACGGCCCCAGTGCGGCCGGGTTCTGCCCGAAGGTGAGGATGACGAAGACCAGCACGAACGTGCCGATGATCTCGGTGACCAGGTTCCATGCGTAGTTCCGGATGGCCGGTCCCGTGGAGAACACCCCCAGCTTGGCGGCAGGATCCGGCGTCGCGGCGAAGTGGTCCTTGTAGGCCAGCCAGCACAGCACTGCCCCGAGGAATGCGCCGACCATCTGCCCGGCGAGGTAGGTGACCGTCGAACCGAGCGTCACCGCGACGTCGGGCGCGTACTCCTCGGCGCCGTTGGCCAGCAGGCCGAACGTCACAGCCGGATTGATGTGGGCACCGGACTTGAAGGCCGCGTAGACGCCGGCGAAGACACCGAGCCCCCACCCGAAGTTGACCATCAGGAAGCCGCCACCCTCGCCCTTGCTCTCGGCCAGGGCGACGTTGGCGACCACGCCGCAACCGAGCAGGAGCAGCATCCCGGTGCCGAGGACCTCGGACATGAACACGTCAGCGAGCATGGGCACTCCAGTTCGTCGGGCTCTCGATCGGGCTCATGGACCATCCTTCGTTCGTGATCGGGGATGGCACCGCACGGTGGTGCCATCTCCAGGGGCTCGTGGCCGGTGCAGGCCGCGCAGGCGCGGTGCGCCGCGGCGGTCAAGGCAGGTCGTCGTCAGCCACCTCCGCCGTCGTCGCCCTCGACCATCGACTGGAGCCGCTCGACGAGGGCACGATGGCCCAGGAACACGGGAGTTCGCTGGTGGATGGAGGTCGGCACGATGTCCAGCAGGGGCTGGTGCCCGTCCGATCCCAGCCCGCCTGCCTGCTCGGCCAGGAACGCCAACGGCGCACCCTCGTACACCATGCGCAACTTGCCCTCGGGCAACCCGGTCTCGGCCGGGTAGCCGTAGATGCCCCCGTGCAACAGGTTGCGATGGAAGTCCGCGACCGCCGAGCCGATGTAGCGCTGGGACAGCTGTGGTGTGTCCGGGCGTTCGAGCCACGCCACGAAGTCCCCGACACCCTGGTCCCACAGCGGCGACGAGGCATGGTTGAAGCTGTAGTACGCCGGTTCCTCGGGGTGGACCATGTCGGCCCACGTCAGGACGAACTCGCCCACCTCCGGGTCCAGCGTGAAGGCGTGGACGCCCTGGCCGGTGCTCAGGACCAGCATGGTCGACGTGCCGTACAGGACGTAGCCCGCCGCGGCGAGGTCACGCCCGGGTCGAAGCCAGTCGTCCGAGGTCGGCGGACCGTCGGCATCGCTGGTGCGCCGATAGATCCCGAAGATCGTGCCGATGCTGACGTTGGAGTCGATGTTTGACGAGCCGTCGAGGGGATCGTGCACCACCACGTACTGCCCGGTGCCCTCCACGATCGTGACGTCAGGCCGTTCCTCGGAGACGATGGCGCAGACCCGGCCACCACGGCGCAACAACGAGGTCACGACCTCGTCGGCATACAGGTCCAAGGCCTTCTGTTCCTCGCCCTGGACGTTGACCACGCCCGAGGCGCCCATCAACTCGGTGAGGCCAGCCCGGCGAGTTCGGTTGGAGATCAACTTGCCGGCCAGGGCCAGGTCGTAGACCAGCGAGGTCAGGCCACGGGGCGCGGTCTCGGGCTGGCGATCGTCCAGGAACTGCTCGATCGTCACCAGCTCGGCAACGGTCTCCGCGCCGACTGGTGGCGCTGGGGGATCCGGATCCAGTTGCGTCATCCTCGGTCCGCCCTCGACGATGGGATGCGTCGTGTCAGCCGGTGGTGCCGGCTTCGGCTCCGACCCTAGCCCGACCTTCCGGGCTAGCCGGTTCGGGTGGTGTCGGGTGGATGGTGGGTTCGGCGAGATTGTTGGCCGGATCTGGGTGTTTGCGGTCAAGGGTGTTTGCATCTTGCGAGCCAATCCTGTATTACCCATATATGG
>JBBSMS010000096.1:0-13231 GCA_038233055.1 Nitriliruptorales bacterium | reverse complement strand
GAGCAGTACCCGGTCGCCGCGACCGACCTCGGCGGGCGGGGGGAAGGCCTCGCCCAACCCGGCCGTGGTGTGGACGGGCGCAACCAGGTCGGGCTCCCTGCCGGCCACCTCGACGAAGCGGCGGGCCGTCCCGGGTCCGACACACCCGACCCAGGCCGCCGACAACGCGTCGCGGGCTCCGGCTACCTGCTCGGCGGTCGCGACCAGTGCTGCCGCCCCGTTCGGCGAGGTGATGCCCACGACGCCCACGCGGCCGGCGGCCAGGTCGGCGACCGCTGCCTGCAGGGCCGCGCCGTCGTCCGCCGGCGGGTCGATCGCCAGCAGCGGCACCTCCACCGGGTCCGCGCCCAGGTCGCGCAGGCGCTCGGACAGGCCGCGCTGTTGGTGGACGGCTCGGGCCACCAGCACCCGCCGGCCGGCCAGCGGGCCCGGGTCGACCCGGTCCGGCATCGGCGCACGGCTCATCGGTCAGCCCGCGACGGCGCGTCCCCCGTCGGTGCGACCGTCCCCGTCGCGGCCCGCAGGCTGGACGCGACCGCGGCCGCCAGTTCGGGCAGTTCGGTGACCGCGCCGCGCTGGGAGGTCCGCGCCAGGTTCGTCCCGGACTCGTCCGACAGCAGCCCCAGGAGTTCCACCTGCGGGGTCGGGCCGTCGTGGACGATGGCCGCGTGGGCGCCGATCGGTGCCGTGCACCCACCCTCCAGGTTGGCGAGCAGGCCCCGCTCGGCGCGCACGGCCAAACGGCTCTCGCGATGGTCCAGCAGGCGCAGGGCGGTCTGGGTCTCGAGGTCGTCGGCGCGGCACTCCAGCGCCAAGGCCCCCTGGGCCGGGGCGTGCAGCATCTCGCCGTTCTCCAGCGGGACCGGCGTGACCTGGTCCAGCAGGTCGGCCAGCGACGGTCCCAGCCGCAGCAGGCCCGCGAACGCCACCACGACCCCGTCCAGGTCACCGTCGGCGACGCGCCGCAACCGGGTCTCGACGTTGCCACGCAACGGCTGGACCAGCACGTCGCGACGCGCCCGGCTGACCTGGGCGCGGCGGCGGGCGGACGACGTGCCGATGGTGACGGTGCGATCGCGCGGCAGGTCGACCAGGCGCCAGCCGGCCCGGGTCACCAGCGCGTCGCGGGGGTCCACCCGGCGAGGCACGACCGGCACCACCAGGCCCTCGGCGGGCGCGGTCGGCAGGTCCTTGTAGGAGTGCACGGCCAGGTGGCAGTCGCCGTCGAGCACGGCCTGCCGGATCGAGTCGACGAAGATGCCCTTGGCATCGAATGCCTCGACGGCGCGCTCGGGATGGTCGTCGCCGGTGCTGGAAAGGGCGACCAGTTCGACCTCGCGACCGGACACCGACGTGAGCGCCTCGCCGACCTGCTGGGCCTGGGTCCGGGCGAGGGTGGAGCGTCTGGTGGCGATCCGCCAGGTCATCCTCGGGTACCCGCAGACGACGGCGGCACTGGGCCGTCGTCGAGGTCGAACAGGTCCCGCAACGCGTCCACGACCACCTGGGCGGTGCCGTCGTCAGCGCGTTCCTTCAGGCGGATCGTGGGTTGGTGCAGGAGCGTGTTGAGAATGCCCTCGGTCAGGGCCTCGACGGCGTGACGCTGATCGTCGGTCAGGGTCGCCAGGCGGCTCCCGAGGCGGTCCAGTTCGTCAGCGCGGACCGACTCGGCGCGACGTCGCAAGGCCCGGATCGTCGGCGCGACCTCGATCGCGGACATCCAGGTCGAGAAGCCTGCGACCTCCTGGTCGACCAGGTCGAGCGCGTCCCGCAGCACCTCGTCCTGCAGGGTCTCGTCGGCCGCGGCGCGGACCTCAGCGAGGCCGACGACGCGCACCCCCGGCAGGTCGGCCACGTCGCTTGCGACGTTGTGCGGCATGGCGAGGTCGACCACGACCAGCGGACGGGCCGCCCGGGCCCCCACGACCTCGCGGGTCAGCAACGGCGTGGCAGCGCCGGTCGTGCACACGACCAGGTCGGCATCGGCGACGGCTGTGGCCAACTGGTCGACGACGGTGGCGCCGTGGCGGACGGCCAGCCGCGTCGCCTTGTCGAGCGAGCGGTTCCAGACCCGCAGGTCGTCGCCGGTGGCGAGGCGTTCCGCGGCGAGGCTGCCGACCTTGCCGGCACCCACGATCAGGCTGGTGGGGTGCTCCGGCAGGCCGTGGTCCTGGGCGACGGTGGCCAGCGCGACCTCGACCATCGAGGAACTGCCGGCGCTGATGGCGGTCTCGTTGCGCAGCCGGCGGCCGACCCGCACGGACTGGCGGAACAGGCGCTGGAGCATCCGGCGGGCGGTCCCCTCGTGGCGCGCCAGCTCCATCGCGTCACGCACCTGCATGGCGATCTGGCGCTCCCCGACGACCATCGACTCGACGCCACCGGCAACCCGGAACAGGTGGGTGGCGACGTCCAGGTCGTAGGCGACCTCGTGCGAGTCCAGGAAGTCCTCGGCCCGGTCGCCGGCCCGGGCGGCGAGGTACGACGTCACCTCGTCCAGGCCGGGGTGGAACTTCGCAAGGTCGACGTACACCTCGACCCGGTTGCAGGTCGAGAGCACGACGGCCTCGAGCACATGGTCCAGGTCGACCAGTTCGCGCAGGACCTTGCGACGCTCATCGGCCGGTACGGCCAGCCGTTCCAGCAGCGCAAGGTCGCTGCTGCGGTGGCTGGCACCGACGACGAGGAGGGACATGGCGCCTTCTTCGGAAGTGGTCGCGTGGCGGTCGAGCGGGGCGCCCGGGGTCGGGCGCGGAGGCCGGGACGGGCGGGGCGTGGGCCGTCGACGGACGTGGATCGCGATCGATCCAACAGTCTATCGAGCACCACCTCGGCCCCCGGGTGGATCGAGGGGGTCGTCCGGACGGCACCGGTTGCGGTGCGAATGTCGGCCGTGCCCCGATGTTCGCGGACCTCCGACCACGGGAGCCGACGTGCCCCGGGCCTGATACCGGCCGGGTCGATCACGGGCCGGTCGCGACCTGTCGTTCCGGCCCCGGGGTGGCGTAGAGCTGTTCGTAGAAACTCAGGATCTGGAGTTCGGTCGACACGTCGACCTTGCGCACCGCCACGTGCTCCGGGGTCTCGAGGTGGGTCGGCGCGAAGTTGAGGATCGCGGTGACCCCCACCGCCACCAGCCGGTCGACGATGTCCTGGGCGTACTGCGCCGGGGTGGCCACGACGGCGATGGTGGCGCCGCGTGACGCGACCGCCTCGTCCAGCACGGCGACCGGTTCCACCTCCAGGTCGCCCAACCTCATGCCAACCTTGTCATCGGCGTCGTCGAAGAGCCCCACGACGTCGAATCCCCGGCGCTGGAACCCGTCATAGGTCGCGAGCGCCCGACCGAGGTTCCCGATCCCGACGATGACCAGTGCCCGGTCCTTGTTGAGGCCCAGGACCTCGGAGATCTCGTCGATCAGTTCCCCGACGCGGTAGCCCACGCCACGGGTGCCGAAGGCGCCGAGTTGGGACAGGTCCTTGCGCACGATCGCGGCGTTCACGCCCGACTTGTCGGCCAGTGCCGTCGACGAGATCGTGTGGACGGCGTTCTCCGAGGACTCGACCAGGGCCTGGAGGTACAGCGGCAGGCGTGCCACCGTGGCCTCGGGAATCGAACGGGACATGGGTGTCTCCAGCAGTCTGCACGACCGACGACCTGCGCGGACCCGTGGCACGACACGACGTCCGGGACGACACCGACGAGGCGCCGGGACGTGCCACCCCCAGTGTAGGGAGGTCGACTCCCGGCTCCTGACCGCGTGCCGGTGTCACCCGGTGCCGGCGTCCGGGCCAGGGCGAGAGCCTCCACGCGGTCCGGGACCACGCCGGTGACCGCGTCTGCGGGCCCGTCGCGCCGCTCGCACGGCCGCTCGGACCTCGCCCGGGCGGACCACGACCTCGGCGACCTCCACCCCGTCGACCGCGACCACCGGGACCCGCACGTTGTAGGCCCGCTGCAGGTCGGGGTCGGCATCGACGTCGACCAGCACCACCTCCGCTCGACGGGCCTCGCGCGCCACCAGGTCCTCCGCGGTCGCGCACAGCCCGCACCCCGCCCGGGTGTAGACCGTCACCACCGGCCGTCGACTCATCCGGACACGGGGCCGGCCGGGTCCGTGGCGCCCGCTGGGCCGGCCAGCGGGGACCCGGTGGCGGACGCGGCCGGACGACTCGCCGTCCCGGGTGCCACGCGCTGGATCCCGGCGGCCACCAGCACCACGCCGACGGTGATCCCGACGGCGTCGGACGTGATCCCGCCCAGGAACGAGGCCACGCCGGCCCCGCCCGCCACCAGCGAGACGCCGGTCGCGACCAACAGGTTCGCCATGGCCCGGTCACGCACCGCCCCGGACGCCGGCGCACGCCAGTCCCAGCGCGCGCGGGTGGACGGTCCCGACGGCTCGCCGACTGGCGGGGCCGTGGACTCGACCTGCTCGGCGTGCTGCCACAGCAGGTGTCCCGCCGCCGCCACTGCACCGACGATCCCGATCACCGCGCCGACGACCGTCCCGGCGACCGCGAAGCCGCGACTGACGGCCGGCAGCACGTCGGCGGCCGGTGGGAGTCCGGCGGAGTCCAGGGGGCCGATGAACCCGGCCGGCAGCACGACCGTGAACGCCAGCAACGAGAACCCGGCCACGACCAGGCTCGACCCGATCCGGACCCGGGTCGGGTTCCCCTCCAGCAACACGACCGACCAGCACGCGGCCAACAGCGCCGCGACCAGCGACAGCGGCTCCGCCCGGAGGGCCGCGGGGAGCAGGACGAGGAACAGCAGGGCCCCGGCCGCGCCCGTGATTCGCGAGGCCACCCGGTCCCGGCTGTTGAGCAGGACGACGCCCAAGGCCAGCCACGGGAGGTCGAGCACGGCGCCGGTCAGGTGGTAGAAGCGATACAGCGGGCGGTTGAACCCGGTCGCGGCGCCGACCAGCAGTGCCGCTGCGGCGACGGCGACCATCCCGAGCCCGATCGCCCACGCGAGCATCGCCGGGTGGGCACGTCCACCGTCCCGCCAGCGAGTACCGAACCGACGACTGGCCAGCACCGACACCGCGGTCGCGAGCGCGCTGACGAGGACGGCCACGATGCCCCTGACGACGATCCCGGGTCGGCCCCGTCGCACGCGAGGCCGTACAAGGCCGATCCTACGGGGCGGGGCGTCCGATCCGGTCGAGGCCGGACGCGGCCAGCAGGGCCGCCGTACCGGTCAGGAGGCGACCGGTCCCGCCGCGACCGGCGCGCGGCCATCCAGTTCCCAGCCGCGTGTCTCGGGCAGGCGGCGCAGGGCCAGCAGCGCCGCCACCGGGACCAGCGCCAACAGGGCTGCGGCCCCGCCGAACCCGCCGGTCGCGTCTGCCAGGGCACCGAAGGCCGCGAGGCCGACGACCGCCCCGACCACCCCGGCCGCGGTCAGCCACCCCGCCACGGTGGCACGTACGCGGGTCGGGAACGTCTCGGCGCCGGCCGCGCCGAGTCCGGGACCCAGCGCACCCCCCGCGAGGACCCCGACCAGGTAGCCCACGAACATCAACGGCACCGCCCCGCTGTAGGTGCCCGCGAAGCCCGCGGCGCTGCCCACCAGGCCGAGCGCGATCGCCGGGCGGCGACCCGTCGTGTCGGCCAACCACCGCCCCAGCAGCAGGCCCACCAGCCCTACCGGGCCGGCCGCCAGCACGACCCCCGCCATGGTCGCGCGGCTGAGGTCGAGGATCGATTCGCCGTACACGAACACGTAGGTGAAGCCCGGCCCGGTGGCGACGGCGATGCCGAACGTGACCGCGACCAGCCGCAGCAGGTTCGGGACGAACGGGGCCGGCACCCGTCCCGGCAATGACCGCAGGCCCTCGTCCACGCGTGCCTGCTCGGCGACCGGCGGCTCGGCCAGCGTGCGCCACAGCCACGGCAGCGCCAGCAGCGGCACGAGCGACGCCAGCATCACGGGCCGGAAGCCCGGCGGCAGCAGCGATCGCCCGATGGAGATGATCCCGCTCCCGATGCCGTAGCTGGCCGCGATCAGCCCGATCGCCCACGACCGGTGCCGTGACGTGACCTCCTCGGCCGCCACCACCCCGCCCACGGCGTTGATCGTCGACAGCCACGGCCGCGCCAGCGCGACCAGCGCCACCCAGGCCCAGAACGAGCCCGCCAGCGCGGACGCCCCCGTCAGCACCAGTCCCACGGTCAGCGCCACGAGCAGGACCCGGCGCCGTCCGAGGTGGTCGGCCAGCGCCGCACCTGGGAGCGACCCCAGCGAGGCAAGTCGGATCACGGCCAGGGCGATCCCGAGCGTGGTGGCCTGCAGGCCCAACTGGGCCGACAGGTCCGAGTCCGCGCCAGGCGTGCCGAATGCCGAGGCCACGTCGCCGATCACGGCGGTGATCGCGAACTGCCCCATGCCGCTGGCGGCCGCGATGATCGCCGCCGATGCCAGCGACGGGGTGATCCACGCCACCATCGTCGACCACGACCGCGGTCGGGTCGGCGGTCGGGGCGGAGGACCGGCGGGCGCCGACGTGTCGGTGCCGCGCTCGCCGTCCGGGGACGGGCGGCGGGACGCCGGGTCCGGCGCCGTCACGACTCGCGCAGGGCGACGCGTCGGACCTTGCCCGACGCCGTGTGGGGCAGCGCCGACACGAACTCGATGGTCTGTGGGCACTTGTAGCGCGCAAGCTGGGCCCTGCAGAAGGTGACCAGGTCGTCCTCGGTCACGTCCGAGGCCGTCACCACGAACGCCTTGACGGCCTCGCCGGTGTACGGGTGCGGGATGCCGACGGCCGCGCACTCGAGCACCGCGTCGTGAGGCACCAGCACCCGTTCGACCTCGCGCGGGTACACGTTGAACCCACTGACGATGATCAGGTCGCTGTCGCGATCGACCAGGCGCAGGTAGCCGTCCTCGTCGGCGATGCCGATGTCGCCGGTGCGCAGCCAGCCGTCGGCGGTGAGCGTCGCCGCGGTGGCTGCGGCGTCCCCGTGGTAGCCCGCGAACACGTTGGGGCCACGGACCCAGACCTCGCCCGGATCGCCAAGCGCGACATCGCCGGGGTCGGCCCCGCCACCCAGTTCCACCAGGCGCATCTCGACGTCGGGCAGGGGGTGGCCGACAGTGCCCGGGCGCGCGACCGGGGCCATGGTGTTGGAGGTCACCGACGGTGACGCCTCGGTCAGCCCGTACCCCTCCTCGATCACCAGGCCGGTGCGCTCGCGGAAGGACTCCAGGGTGCGGACCGACAGCGGCGCCGCCCCGGACACCGCGATCCGGACCGATGCGAAGGCGCCGTCGGGAAGGGTCGGCAGCGCGTCCCAGGCGACGTACATGGGCGGTGCGCCCAGCAGGATGGTCACGCCGTGGCGCTGGATGGCCTCGATCGACCCGATCGGGTCGAAGCGTTCCTGCAGGACGACGGTCCCGCCGACCCGCACACACGCGCCGAGCCCGACGTTGAGCGCGTAGATGTGCGACAGCGGCAGCACGAGCAGGGCCACGTCCTCGCCCGTGACCTGGAAGCGTCCGGCCAACGACTGGTCCTGGTTGGCACGCAGGTTGCGGCGGGTCAGCATCGCGCCACGGGGCCGACCGGTCGTGCCGGAGGTGTAGACCAGCGCGGCGAGGTCGTCGTCGCCCACCTCCACCGGTGCCGGTTTCGCGTCGCCCGCGGCGACGTCGGCCCAGCGCCGGATCCCGTCCGGGACCTCGTCACCCGCCACGATCACGACCAGGTCGAGTTCCAAGGCCACCTCGACCATGGCGTCGGCGACCGATCCCGCCACCACGAACAGGCCGGCGCCGGAATCGGCCAGGGCGTGGGCGACCTCGTCGGGTGCCAGCGCGATCGACAGGGGCACGGCGACGGCGCCGATGCGCTGGGTGGCGTAGTAGGCCTCGACGAAGGCCGGCACATTGCCGACCTGGATCGCGACCCGGTCCCCCACCCCGATGCCGCCGGACTGCAGGTCGGCGGCCGCGGCGTCGACCCGCCGATCGAGCTCCCCGTACGTCAGCGTGCGGCCCTGCCACAGGATCGCTGGACGGTCGGGTGTGCGCACCGCCGTCTCGACCAGGCGGCCCTCGATGCCCAGCAGCGACGAGCCCAGTGACTGTTCCACCACGACCTCCGGTCCGGGGCGACCCGTCGCCGACGGCGGGCGTCCCGTCGCACTTCGGCGCGCGCGCACGGCGACGGCCGCGGGCAGGTGTCCCCCGCGGCAGCCTACATCCACGATCCACGTGATCTGGCCGACTCGTGTCCCGCATCCATCGGACTGTCGTCGCCTGTTCACCGACGGTCCGGACCGCGAAGCCGATCCGGGCAACGGGATCATTCCGCAATCTCCTAGGGTGTGGCCGTGAGCATTCCCCGCATCCTTGCCTCGACCGGTCCGCTGTTCTCGCGACCGGTCGACTGGGCCATGGGCGTCATCGCCGAGGCCGGCTACGACGGCGTCGAGCTGATGGTGACGCAGGACCCCGCGACCCAGCAGGCCGGGACCGTCGAGTCGGCGGCCGCGCGCGAGGGGGTGACGGTGCCGGTGGTGCACGGGCCGTTCCTGCTGCTGACCAGGCGGGTGTACGGGACCGACCTGGTGGACAAGGCGCGGCGGTCGTTGGAACTGGCCGGGGCGGTCGGCGCCGACGTGATGATCGTGCACCCGCCGTTCCGGTGGCAGAACGACTTCCACGAGTGGCTGCTGGGGGCCGGCGACGACGAGGCGGCGGACCATGGCGTCGTCATCGGGGTCGAGAACCTCTACCCGGTCAAGGTCGTGGGCCGACCGGTCCGGTTCCATCGCTACACCGAACCGGAACACCTCCACCCCTTCCAGCACGTCGTGCTCGACACCTCCCACTTCGGGGTCGCCGGCGTCGACATCAACGCCGCGTGGGAGGCACTGGCGGCCACCGCCGTGCACCTGCACGTGTCGGACTACCGGGGGCAGGGACGCGACAGCCACGCCCCGCTGGGCCATGGACTGTTGCCGCTGGGTGGCTTCCTCCACCGCGTGGGACGGATGGAGGAGTCGCCGTCAATCACGCTCGAACTGGACTGCCGCCGGTTCCTGGACGACCGCCCGGCGCTGGTCGGCTACCTGCAGCAGGAACGGCTCAAGTGCCTGGAACTGCTGGAGGGCGGCGACATCGAGGACGTGTTGGGACGCCCCGACCGGGTCGTGGTGGCGCCGGGCGCCGGCGAGGACGACGCCGACCAGCCCACCGTCGGGGTCTGACCACCCCGGGCCCGACCACGACGTCGCCGGGGCGCCAGGCCCCACGACGTACCATGCCCGAATTGCCCGAACCGAACCGACCCGGAGGTCCTCGATGCGCACCGGCACCGCCGTCGCCCTCGTCGTCCTGTTCCTCGTCATCCTGGTCGCCGCGGTCGTGCAACTCCTCCAGGTCGCCTGACAGGCTCGACGTCACGCGGCCACCCTCGGCAACAACCCCGTCGCATGTGCGGATCCGCCGCCCGTTCCGGGGCCGGGCCGCACACTCGACGTGTCAGTCGGGCTCGTCGTCGTGGGTGTCCTCGTCGTCGACGTACAGGCCAGGTTCGAAGTCCGCGGCGATGCTGGGCGCGGTGGCGCCCTCGGCCAGGGCGACGTCGACCCGGCGGACGTGGTCACGGACGGTCTCGTCGGACAACGCCCCCCGGCGTCCGGCGTCGGTCAGGGCACGCTTCTGGGCCACCGCCAACCGTCGCGCCAGCCGTTGGCGCCGAGCCCGGCGCACGGAGTCCAGGTCGCGGGTCAGCGCGGCCATCTCCTCCTTCGTCGAGGCCAGGCGTTCCTCGACATCGGTGCGCAGGGCCTGGTTGGCCGGACCGTCGAACTCGGTCCCGCGTTCCATCCGGTCGAGCTCGGCCAGGGTCGCCTGCAACACCAGCGAAGTCGCCATGGCCTCCTCGTAGCGGCGCTGTTCGGGGTCGACCGACGACAGGCCGAGTCGACGCAGCAACGGACCGAAGGTCAGGCCCTGGCCCAACAACGAGAACAACACGACCCCGAACACCAGCGCCAGCACGTTGATCCCGCCCACCTCGCGGCTGGGCAGGCTCAACGCCAGGGCGATCGGGATGGACCCACGCAGGCCACCCCAGAACACCGCTGGTCGCCACCGTGCCGGCACCGTCATCGTGCCGTGCGCGCCGACGAAGGGGGCCAGCAGCCCGTAGGCGATCACCAACCGCCCGACCAGCACGGCCACGATCGCGAGCCCGATGGCGACCAGCGTCGGTCCGTCAGCCAACAACGCGACCTCGAACTCCAGCCCGATCAGCAGGAACAGGACCGAGTTCACCAGGAACGCCACCACCTCCCAGAACTGGTCGAGCGCGAGCCGGGACGACGCGGACATGGCGAACGACGTGCCGTAGTTGCCGATCAGCAGTCCGGCGGCCACCGTCGCGATGACCCCGGAGCCGCCCAGTCCGTCGGCGGCCAGGTAGGCCCCGAAGGCGGTCACCAGGGACAGGGTGATCTCGACCAGGTGGTCGTCCAGCGTGGCCATCAGCCGGTGGGCCACGTAGCCCACGACCAGCCCCACACCGACCCCGATCCCGACCTCGGTCCCGAACTCGAACAACCCGCCGGTCAACCCCGGTGGGGTCACGCCGGGCTCCGGGAAGGCGAACTCCACCGCGATCAGGAACAACACGATCGCCAGCGCGTCGTTGAAGATCGACTCGCCCTCGAGCAGGGTGCGCAGGCCCACCCCCACGCCCTGCTCCTTGAAGATCGCCAGCACGCTGACCGGGTCGGTGGGCGCCAGGATCACGGCCAGCACGAACGCCTCGGAGCTCGAGAACCCCAGCAGCAGGAAAGCGCCGGCCAGGATCCCGGTCGCGACCACCGTGCCGCCGATGGCCAGCACGCCGACCTGCGGGGCGCGCTGGCGCAGGTCGTCGAGGTCCATGTTGATGGCACCCTCGAACAGCAACGGCGGCAGGAACGCCAGCAGGATCAGCTCCGCGGTCAGCTCCACCTCCACGAAGCCGCTCCCGAACCCCAGGAACAGGCCGACCATGGTCAGGGCGATCGTGTAGGGCAGGCGCAGCCGGCTGACCGCGATCGCCACCAGGGCGGCGACCAACAGCAGGATCACCACGGACTGCTCGGTCAGTTCGATCGGCACGCCGGCTCCTCCTCGTCGAGATCCACGGGTGGGCAGGATCGGGCGGCAGGTTCGGATGGCGACGGCCGGGGTGTGCCTGCCGAGGAGCAAGCGCGCGTGGCGTGGCCGGAGGTCACGTGAGCGCGTGGCGACGTGGGCAGGCGCGGTCCGGACGAGCCAGGCGATCCCGAGAGTCCGATCATGTCCACCACTAGAAGAACACGGTCTGGCGGCCCATCACGATGGTGGTCAGCATCTGCTGGATCGTGGCGCGCACCTGGTCCGCCAGGTCGAAGACGACCATCGGGTCGTCGGCCGCCCCGGCACCCAGCCCGCTGGTCTCGATCGGGTCGCCGTAGGTGATCGACCACTTGCTGGGCAACGGCAACAGCCCGAGCGGGCCGATGAACGGGACCGCGAGCAACTGGGCCACGATCGGGAAGTAGGGCAACCCGAGCGCCTTCGCGACCTGGCGCGCGTCCCAGATCAGGGGATAGATCTCCTCGGACCCGACGATCGCCGTCGGGATGATCGGCGCGTCGGCCCGCAGGGCCGTCGCCACGAAGCCGCCACGTCCGAACCGCGCCAACTCATACCTGTTCGAGAACGGCTTGCCCAGCCCCTTGAAGCCCTCGGGGAACACCGCGACCAGTTCGCCCCTGGCCAACAGGTCCTCGGCATCGGCGTTGCCGGCGCGGGTGGCCCCGGACTTGCGCGCGAAGTGGCCGATGAACGGCGTCTCGAACACCAGGTCTGCACCAAGTTCGCGCGGGTGGCGACCGGTGGCCTCCCACAGGTCGACGTGCAGCATCACGCCGTCGGCCGGCAACGTCCCGGCGTGGTTCGCCACGACCAGTCCGCCGCCGTCGGGCAGGTGGTCGCGACCGTGCGACGCGACCCGCCACCAGTGGCGGTACAGCGGGAGGCACAACGGCATCAGCACGTTGTCGGTCAGGTGCGGGTCGAGCCCGTACTGGTCGACCTCGTAGTCCCCGGTGAAGCGTCGGCGCACGAACTCGGCCACCTGCTCGAGGTGGTCGCCCAGCCCGTCGCCGAGCACCTCGGCCAGTGCGTCCAGGACCGAGGTGGCCTCGGTCCGCGACCCGCCCGGGGTGCTCGCCGAGGCGGCCGGGGCACCGGCACGGGCGGTCGACGTCGGGGCGTCTCGCTGGGGCGGTGCACGTCGCGGCCCGCCGTCACCCGGACTGTCGTCGGTGGCCGCGTGCATGCGTGCGTGGACGCGACAGCGCCCGTCGTCGACCGCGTAGTTGCGGCAGGGGGTGCCGGCGGCGGTCGTCTCGCCGCACCGGGGTCGCTCGGTCGTGGGCTCAGCCATGGCCGGCTCCCCGTCTCGCCACGCGGGTCACGACGCGTCCTGTCGTGGCCGGGGCTGGCGCAGCCGGCTGGCCACCAGCCCGGACAGGGCCAGCAGGTCCCGCCGGGTGACGCCCCGTTGGCGTCGGCGTTCGAGGAAGGCGTCGAAGGCGTCCGGCGTGGTGTGCGCCGGAGTCCAGTCGAACGCGTCGGCCAACCGCGACGTGTCCACCACCCGTCCGAACAACAGGAAGGTCAACTGGTCCGTCGGGACGTCCACCCGACCACTGCGGTTGAGCAGGCCCGCGATCGAGTTGAGGAGCGACGACGGGAGGGCCAGGCGCACCCGCCCGGCCTGCCGGATCGCCTGGCTGAGGTAGACCGTCCCCGGACCGGCGACGTTGTAGAGCCCGGGGTGGGGATCCATGACAGCGCGGGTCACGGCCTCGACCGCGTCATCGGCGTAGCAGAACTGCAACCGCGGGTCGAAGCCCAGCACCGACGGCACGATCGGCAGCGAGAAGTAGCCCGAGAGCGCCGAGTCCTCCACCCCGCCGACGAAGTTCGCAAACCGCAACATGGTGAGGTCGAGCTCGGGGCGGCGACGCACCAGCGACGCGGCGTAGCCCTCGACGTCGATGACATCACGCGTGAAGCCCGAGGCGACCGATCGACCGGCGCGGACTCGGTGAACAGCCCGGGGTCGGACGCGCGTGACCCGTAGACGGCCGTGAAGGACTTGAGCACCACGTGGCGCAGGTCGGTCGCATGCTGGGCGGCCGCGAACAACTGCATCGACCCGAT
>JBBSMS010000095.1:0-13252 GCA_038233055.1 Nitriliruptorales bacterium | reverse complement strand
TCGGTGGAGGCGCTGGAGGCCGGCGCGACGGCACTGGCCGGCGTCGAGTGGACCGTCGAGGCGATCGAGGCCGCATTGCGCGGACTGACCGACGAACTCGGGATCGGCTTCGGCAAGGTGGCGCAACCGATCCGGGTCGCCGTCACCGGGTCCAACGTGTCGCCGCCGCTGTTCGAGTCGCTGGCGATCATGGACCGCAATGTCGTGCTGGACCGCCTCGCGGCCGCACTGCCGGTCGCCCGGGCGGTCCGGGACGACCTCAGGTGACCTCCCCGCCGCCCGTGGAGCCGACCGGCCCACCGCCCCGGACCGGGATGGACTGGCCGGCGCGAGAAGTGATGGGCACCACGGGCGTGGTGCTGGCCCGGCCACGGATGGGTGACGCGGGCGGCGACCGCCGCCACGCAAGGCGACCCGCGGTTGTGGGTCGGGGTGCCCGCGTCGTTCCGCACGACGTCGACGGCGCGACAGGAGGACGACTTCCGCCACTTCCTCGCGCACTGGCGCGAGCACGGCTTCGGCTACTGGCTGGTGTGGGCGGCCGGCACCGGCCCCGACCTGGACCAGGGGCCCGCCGCATCGTCGGTGTGGTCGGACGAGGGCGCCGGGAGTGGACCGGGACCCATCGGCCTGGGTGGAGTGCGTTGGCTGTGGTGGCGCGACCAGTGGGTCCTGAACACCTACGTCCGGCTGGCCGTCCCCGCCCAGGGCCTCGGCGTCGCCTCGGCGTTGCTGGGTCGGGCGATCGATCGCCTTGGCACCGGACTGGACACGACCACCACGGTCGTGGTGCGGACGCGGCCGGAGAACGAGGCGATGGCTCGACTCGCCCACCGGCTTGGCTTCGACGAGGCCGGGACCGAGCAACGGTCGGCGGGCACCTACCGCGTGCTGGCCATCCGGATCGGTGACGGCGCGCGCCCGGCCGCGAACGCCGATCCGGCGACGGGGGCGGTCCGTGGCTGACGACGATCGGGACGAGCAGCACCCTCGACCACGACCGCCGGTGCGGCTGCGGTCCGGTGGCCCGATGGTCGTGGAGGCGACCGTGCCGGTCCACCGGGCCGGCGCCCGTACCGGTGCCGCGCCCCGGTCGCGGGGCGCGGACCTGGTGGCCGTCCGGGATCCCGACGGACGTCCGGACCAGGCCCTGTGCCGGTGTGGGTCGTCGGCGACCCCGCCCCACTGCGACCGCTCGCACCGCCAGTCGCCCGTGCCCGATCTCCCGGTCGTCCCCGCGGGCGATCGGCAGGCCACCGTTGTGGGCGTCACGAACGCACCCGACCCGGCATTGGGCGGCGGACCTGGGCGGCGGCGCGTGCCGGCCGCGCCACCACCCGGGGTGCCGGAGGTCGGACTGGACGGACCGAGGGTCATGGTCGTCGATGACGGTCCGCTGGTCGTGCACGGGATCGCGTTGGCCCTGCCCGACGGCAGCCGGACGGACGGCCGCACCGTCGCCGTCTGCCGGTGCGGCGACTCGCGGACCCACCCGTGGTGCGATGGCGACGGGTGCAGAGTCACGTCCACCTGACGTCGGCGTCGCCGCGGGCGCGGGGGCCTCACCACGGGGCCACCCGGCCGCTCGTGCGCGTCCGGAGCGTGGTCCTCGGGGGCACCGGGCAGCCGTCGGAGCCCGCGACGACCAGGGCGACGGAGGCCAGGCCGATCGTGCCCGGCGCGAGGTAGCGGACGTGGCCGCCGTTCCCCTCGCCGAGTGACAGGGCAGTCGCCCCCAGTGCCGCCGCCGCGGGACCGAGCACCGGCAGGCGGGGGACCGGATCGGTGGGCGCGGTGGCGTGCCACAGTCCGACACCGTCCGGCCAGTCGAGATCGTCGCGGTCCACCCCGGCTCCGGCGCCCGGTGACCCCAGCACGACCACGTCGTCGACCTCGGGGTGATCGCGGCCGCCCATCCCCAGTGCGCGCAGCGCCACCACGGACCCGTAGGAGTGGGCCACGATCGTGTGGTGGACGGTCGGGTTGTCGGCCCGGACCGCGGCCGCGTGGCGGGCCAGTGCCCCCACCGCCCGGTCGGCCACCCGGACGGTGGTGGCGAGCACCGCCGCGGTGGCGTCGTGGCGGAGCAACCCGCCCGCGGCCTCGACCGGGCCCGGGGGCGTGTCGTAGCCCAGCCACGCGATGGTCGCGACCTCGCCGCCGCCGGTCGCGGACGCACGGTCGCGCAGGTCGCGGGCCTCGGCCAGCAGTCGTCCGCTGTCGCGCAGGGTGGTCCCGATGCCCGGCACGATCGTCGCGGCGTGGTCGGCGCGCGACGGGTTGCCGACTGCCAGCACGGCGCGGCCGTCCCCGGCGAGGTCGAGCATGAGCACCCGGTCCGGGTCGCGACCTGTTCCAGCCAGGCGATCCTCCGTGCCACGTCCTGCCGACGTTGCGCCCCGACGACGTCGTTGCCCGGCATCACGACGAAGTCAGGAGGTCCGGGCACCAGCCGGGACAGTCGGGCCAGCTCGGCGACGATCGTGGCCCGGTGCACGCGGTCGCGCACGGCGATCGGGATGCCGTCGAGTTGCGCCACGGCTGGGCCGTGCCAGTCCACCAGGGCGATCCGTCGGGCGGCTGGCAACCGCGCCCAGCGCTCGGCGACCGCGTCCGGTGACGAGGCCACCGCGACCAGCGTGTCCAGGTCCAGCTCGACCTCGGTGGCGCTCGCCGGCAGGCGTGCACGGCCGGGACCATCCACGCGCAACGCCGCCGGCCGACGGACGACCCCCGACCCGGACCGACGCTCGAGGTCGAGCATGGCCGCGGCAACGCGATCGGGTCGCGCCACCACCCGTGCCAGTCGTTCGAGCACGAGGCCGCCGTCGGCCAGGGCGGCATCGAGGCGCCGTCGCTCCGGCCCGCTCGGCAGGCTGATGACCAGTCGCCACACGTCGCGGACTCGTCGCGAGGCGTCGCGCACCGCGTGTCCGGCCTCCCGTGACACCGCGGCCATGGCCTGTGGGGCGATGGTCACGGTCACCACGGTGTCGCCCCGGACGTCCGGTCCAGCAGGTCGCGGAGGTCCACGTCGGCGCGCCGCAGGTCGGCGAGCACGTTCCCCAACGCGTGCAGGTCCCGTCGCAGGTGCTGGCGGAAGGCGTCGCGGGCGTGGCCCTGCCACCCGACCAGCGCGCGGTCGGCGGCGACCAGGTCGTCGCCGAGCACGTCGAGGTGGCGTTGCAGGTCGGCCAGTTCGGCCAGCAGTCCCTCGCCGTCGGTCGCCGGTCCATCGTCGCGTGGCCACGGCGTGGCGACGGGCAGGTCGGGCACGACATGCTCCGTTCGGTCGGGGTCCGGGGAGGGGAACCTACGGCCCGCCCGGTCCCGATCCGGCCGCCGTCCCGCGCCGTGTGGACAAGCCCGGCGACTCGCACCCCGGCCCGTGACCCGTTACCATCACTGGCCGCCCTTCGGGGGTGGTGTAATCGGTAACACGGCTGGTTCTGGTCCAGTTATTGAGGGTTCGAGTCCTTCCCCCCGAGCTGCGAGTGGTTACACTCACTCGCCACGCACGCCCCGCGTACGTCAGCGGGGCGAACATGTGTGTCCTGCCCCCGTCGTCTAGCGGCCCAGGACGCCGCCCTCTCAAGGCGGTAACGGCGGTTCAAATCCGCTCGGGGGTACTCTTACCGGCTTCAGAGGTCTCGCCGTTCTGGCGAGATTTTGCCGTTTCCGTGCCGCATCGGGTCCTCCGCGAGCAGGTGCGCGACGTCTCGACGCAACATGTCGATGGCGAACTCGATCTTCTGGCTCACTCGCTGACCGCTTGGGTGTGCCGACGACCACGGCCCCCGACGCCCATCGACGTGAGTTGTCGGGCGACGACCTCAGGCTCCCGCGTAGGGGACCGGTGGGTGGGTGGCGAGGAAGGCGGCCGCGTCGTCGACGTCGTCGGTCAGGTGCAGCATGGACGCGTCGTCGAACAACGCCAGCACGACCGGCCACACCGGCATCATCTCGGTCCAGTGGCGCACGCCGACGAACACCATCGGGCTGACCAGTCCGTGCAGCCCGTAGTAGTTCTGGCAGGCATCCTGGAACACCTCCTGGAGGGTCCCGGCGGCCCCCGGGAAGAACACGACCCCCGCGTCGGCGATCGCCAGCAGGCCGTCCTCGCGCACGGCGTTGTGGAAGTGCTTGGCGATGTGGGTGGCCAACGGCGTCGGCGGTTCGTGCCCGTAGTGCCAGGTCGGCACCCCCAGCGACACCCCTGGGTCGACGGCAGTCGCCGACGCGACCGCGAACCCGGGGGCCTGCCACGCGTGCAGGCGCGCCACGGCATCGGTGTCGACCGTGCCGTCCGCGCGGACGATGTCGGCGATGCCGGTCGGGAAGGTCGGGTGTGCCGCCATCGTGTCGAGGTGGCGTTGGACGTCGTCCCACGACAGCCCGGCCGTGCGTGCGCCCAGGTGGGTGGCCTCCATCGCCCCCGGCCCGCCCCCCGACACGCAGGTCACCCCGTCGCGGGTGAGTCGACGGGCCAGCGCCACGACCCCGGCGTAGGCGTCCGCGGGGTCACTGCTGCGGGACAGGCGGTGGCCGCCCATGATCCCGACCAGTCGTCGCCCGGCCCGGAAGGATTCCATGGCCTCGGCGATGGACGAGTCGTGGATGGCCTGGGCGATGGCCTGGACGTGCGGGCCGTTGACACCGCCGGACGCGACCCACGCGCGGTAGACGACGAAGTCGTGGGTGGTGACCCACGACTGCGGGTCGTCGGGGTCGTAGCCGCCCAGCAGTTCCTCCGGGTCGTACAGCGCGGTCCGGAACGGCTGGATCGGAACCTGTTCGGACTCCAGCGGTCCGGTGGCGTCCACGCCGGGACGCCGGGGCGTGGGCGGGCGGGTCACGGGGCCGTCCCGACCAGTCGGGCGACCACGTCGACGACCGTCGCGAACATGTCCGAGGCCGGATCCAGCACGTCGAAGTGGTCCGCGTCCACCTCGACCACCTCGGCGTCGCCACCGGCCGCGCGGGCGGCGGCGGCGTAGTCGGTGGCCTGGTCGAGCGGGACGTTGCGGTCGTGGCGCCCATGGACCAGCACCACCGGGACGTCCAGCGGGACCCGGCGGATCGGCGAAGCGGTGGTCCAGCGGTCGTCGTCGACCTCGTCCGGGGTGCCACCCAACAGGTCGGACGTCGCCGTGCCGCCGTCGGACAGCCGTCGTCGGTGCGCTTGGGCGAGGTCGGTGACCGCCCCGATCGGGACCACGCCGGCCAGCGGGACGTCGGTCTCGCCGGCCGCCCACAGTGCCAGGTGGCCGCCGGCCGAGTGCCCGCTGACCACCACGCGGTCCGGGTCGAGGTCGTACTCGGCGACCAGGCGTGGGACCAGTGCGAGCGCGTCGCGGGCATCGGTCAGCGTGCCGGGCCAACCGCCGCCGTCCTGGCCGACCCGGCGGTACTCGACGTTGCAGGTCGCGACGCCGGCCCGCCGGAGCCCGGCGCAGAACGGGCGGGCGTGGTCCAGCGCGTACCCGGACCGCCAGAAGCCCCCGTGCAGGTGGACGACCAGCGGCACCGGTCCGTCACGCTCGGGTCGCCGGACCTCCACCCACTGGTTCGGGTCGGGCCCGTAGGTGACCACCGTGGGGCCGGCCGACGCGCGTGATTCGGTCACCTGCCACCCCACGTGTTCGGCCACCCACCGGGAGTCCGATGGGTGGCCGAGTCTAGGAGTCTGCTGGACTCCCGGGTACCCGGCACCGTGGTGCCGGGTCAGGTGGTGGTCAGCGGCGTGAGCGCGAGCGCGAACGACGGGACCGGGAACGTGCCCCACCACGGGTGCGACTGTTGCCGCCGTTGGCGGAGGGCGTCGATCCGTTGGACGGCCGCTGGCGACCACGGCCGCCACCCGACGTGTCGTTGTTCGACCCGTCGTGGGACGGGCGCGATGAACCGTTGGAGGTCGAGCGACCGGCCGCCCAGACGGCGCCGGTCCCGTCGCGCAACGCGTCGAGGTCCATCGCGGTCGAACCGCTCGGCAGGTCCAGCGCGCGCTGGATGGCGCGGGCGTCCTGTTCCTGGTCGGGCATGACCATCGTGACGACCGCACCGGTGGCTCCGGCGCGACCGGTGCGACCGGAGCGGTGCACGTAGTCCTTGTCGCTGCCCGGAAGGTCGTAGTGCAGGACCATGGCGACGTCGTCGACGTGGATGCCGCGGGCCGCGACGTCGGTGGCGACCAGCGCCTGCACGCGCCCGTCGGCGAACTGCTTGAGCGCCCGTTCGCGCTGGTTCTGGTTGCGGTTGCCGTGGATGGCGGCCGTGGTCACGCCAGACTTGGCCAACTGCTTGGCGAGTCGGTCCGCGCCACGCTTGGTGCGCGTGAACACGATCGCCGGGGTCGCCTGCTGGAGCGCCTTGATGGTCTGGGTACGCCGGTTGTCGCGGGTCGCCGACCAGAAGTGGTGGCTGACGTCACCGGCTTCCTCGACTGCGTCCTCCTCGACGTGGCGGACGGGGTTGCGCTGGTAGCGGCGTACCAGCACGTCGACGTCGCCGTCGAGCGTGGCCGAGAACAGCAGCGTCTGGCGGTCCGAGGCGGTCTGGTCGAGCAGGCGCTTCACCTCGGGGAGGAAGCCCATGTCGGCCATACGGTCGGCCTCGTCGATGATGACGATGCGCACGTCGGACAGGTCGCACGCGCCCCGCCGGACCAGGTCGGCAAGCCGCCCGGGGCAGGCGACGAGCACGTCGACGCCGGTCTTGAGCATCGCGATGTCGCGCTTGATGTTGGTGCCGCCGTAGACGGTGGCGACGCGGCGGTCGCGGCGCGCGGCCAACGGCGCCATCGTGTCGGCCACCTGGGCGGCCAGTTCACGGGTCGGGGTCAGGACCAGGGCGGCGGGGCGCCGTGAGCGAGCCCGCGTGACCCGGGCCAGGGTCGGGATCGAAAAGGCCAGTGTCTTGCCGGAGCCCGTGGGGGCCCGGCCGGAGACGTCACGGCCATCGAGGGCGTCGGGGATCGTGGCCACCTGGATCGGGAAGGGCGTGGTGAGGCCCTGTCGGTCCAGTTCGGTGGCCAGGTCCCGGGGGACACCCAGGTCGAGGAAGGAGGGATCGGTCACCGTCGTGGACGGGGCCGAAGTGGAAATGGTCATGGTTGGTTCTCTCGCGGCAGCCCGCACGAGGGGCGCCAGGGGGTGGTACGCGCACGCCGGCGGACCGGGGCGCGGATGATGGGACGTCGGGATGACGTACCACGTGCGTGAACACGCACAGGCAGTTTCGGCAGAGATGCCGGGGAAGACTGGCACCGGGGCGCGGGCGACAGGATGTCGGTGGCCGCGGGGCCGGTGCACGTGTTGCGCGGTCGAGGTGAGCGGTGCTCGGCGACCAGCGTGGGCATCACGATACCCGATCGCTCGCGGGTCGTGCACCACCCGCGTCGTCGACCGCTGCGACCGGGTCCGGGGCTCGTCCATTCCCGAACTGGCTCAGTCGGTGGCGTCCGTGCTTGGGCTCTCGGACAGGTCGGCTGCTGGTGACGACGCGGGTGGGTCCGGCACCGGGCGGTACCACCCACTGCCAGGATCCTGGGTGAACGCTTCCGGTCCTCCGGTCTGGGGCGCTTCCAGCACCGCGATGGGGACGGTGAAGATCCGGGGACCGTCCGGACCTTCGGGCTGGGTGTAGAAGCCACCTTCGAGCTCCTCGGGGCCTCCTTCGTACCGCTCTGCGGGGAACTCCACGAGATCGTCACGAACGCGCCCGAGGTACTCGCCGTCCATGCTGATGGCCCACAGGTCCTCCGCGTAGTCGAAGAGCGTCGTGCCCTCGTCGACCAGGGCGGCCAGTTTGGTCGGCCGCTCCAGCAGCTCGGATCGAACCGAGTCCAGGTCGATCGTCGCCCCGAGGAACACCGCCAGTGTGACCGTCGATCCCACGGACACGGCCTCGTGCACGTCGTCGGCCTGGTTCGGATCGACGATCGCGCGCTCGACACGCACGACCAGGTGAACAGTCGTTGCCTGCGCGTCCTGGGCATTGAAGTCCAACTCGTGCATGACCTCCGGGCCGTCGACGTCCTCGCCCTCGAACGTCCATCGGAAACTCGCTCCGGGCTCGACCGCCACGACGTCGCCGACCACGTACGCGTTCGCCATGGAGGTCGGCTCCCCGCCATCGATGATGTAGTGCATCTGCGGCATCGCCCGAACCGGTGTCTCGAAGATCCCACCACAGCACCGATCGGCCTGGCGGGAGTAGATCTGGTCCCACAGCCCGTCGGGGAACCCGGGTCGCGGCGTGGACGGTCCCGTGAACGTCTCGAGCGGGCGGGGGGAGGCCGACACGGGCCCGGGGGTCGACGTGGCGGGAGTCGTCGCCTGCGTCGAGGTGCCGGGAGTCGTCGCCCCGGTCGAGGTGCTGCTCGTACCAGCGGCACAGGCGACCATTGACAGCGCGCAGACCAGCCCGACCAGCATCACTGGTCGTCGTCCAGGTGTGTTCACCGGCGCACCACTTCCACCATCGATGACGGATCCTGCCGGGTGAGACGCCGTCGCAGCCCCGAGGGTTGCGTCGGCCGCAGACCAGCCCGCACGCGACAACCCCGGAGGGTCCGCCGAGCCGGACGGCCGCCGTCGCCAATGCCACGTCCCATGGCCCCCCTTCCGAGGCGTTTCAGACCCGTCGTCCCAGCCACCGGAGGACCAGACCGGCCACGACCACCACCCCACCGAACACGGCGGTCGCGGTCACCAGTCCGACGGCGCCGCGGGCGGTCGCGGTTGCCAGGGCAACGCCGCCCAGCACGAACGGGGCCGACACCACCACCGATGCTCCCAACTCGACCGCGACCGGACCACGCTGGTCGGGGTCGGACAGCGACAGCAGGGCGAGCCCGGACGACACCGTGCCAGTGACGGTGCCGAACAGCGCGACGCCGCGGTCGAACCGGTGTGACTCCAGCGACCGGGCCAGCACCACCACGGCCATCACCGTCGTGACCAGGGTCGCCACCAGCACGACCGCCAGTGGCCCGGCCCGGCCGGCGATCCGCGCCCATGCCAGCGAACCGAGCACGGCCACGGTCAGGCCGTCCACCGCGGCGACCGTGAGTCGCTGCAGCGGTGCCGGTCGCAGCATGGTCGCCATCCCCAGTCGACCGGCCAGGGCCCGCAGCGCCATGCCGAGCAGCAGGGCGAGGAAGAACAGCACGCCCAGGGCGATGTCACGAACGTCGGGACCGGCCAGGCCCGCTCCGCCGCCGACCGCCAGCGCCAACAGCACGTAGGCGACCACGACGCCGATGGTCGTGACGACGAGGTCGTGTCCCTGCGTGGCGGTGGGGACGGCCGCGTCGGGCGCGTCGACGGCGCCGGCGTCGGCTCGGCGCCCATCGGGGTCCGGTCGACGCAGACGCAGGGCGAGCAGACCCAGTCCGTAGGCGACCACGAACCCGATTGACGCGATCGTGGTGCCCAGCGAGGCGGCGTCGACGAACCCGGACGCCTCCCACAGGCCACCGATCGACACGGCCTGGCCCGGTCCTTCCTCCAGTCCCATCGGGGCCAGGAACCCGAAGGCCGGGAACAGGTCGGTCCCGGCGGCGGCGAACGCCAGTACCACCAGTCCGCCGGCCACGGCCTGCAGCGCGAACACCAGTCCCTGCGCGACCCCGATCCAGGCCGCACCGCGGCTCACGGCCGAGCGGTCACCCGGGGTCAGCCCGATCGCCAGGGAACGAGATGCCGAAGAGGTGGTAGCCGACCTGCTGCCAGGCCTCGACCGACCCGGGGAGCAGGTCGAGTTGGCGCAGCACCAGTCCGATCGCGCCACCGACGATCGCCGCCGGCAGCACTCCGTCACGGCGTCGACCGGTCAGCAGCCAGCCCACCGCGTACAGGACCGCCGTACCCGCAAGTGCCACGACCATCGTCGTCCCCCCGTGGTGGCCGATGTTCCGGTCGTCGTGGTGCCCCCAGCCCGTGTGCTCAGGGCGTGAACAGGTCCTGGAGCGTGGCACTGATCGCCACGGCGCGCAGGTCCGGTGGCAGCGCGTCCAGCGTGGCGTCGACGGCCGCCCTGTCGGCCACCAGGTCGACCTGGCCCAGCAGCGCGAGCACGTCGTCGGGCCCCAGTGACGCCGGGTCCAGCCCCGGCGGCAGCAGCGGCGTGGTCGGGCCGGCCTCACCCACCGTGGTGGCGAGGTCGGCACACAACTCGTCGACGATCCGCTGGTGGGTCGCGGTCATGGTGAGGTGGAGGTGGGGCGGGGACGACCCGAAGCCGGGGGTCGGGCCCAGGTGCCACCCGCGTGACCGCATGGCCGCGGCCAGCCCGAACACGTCGGTCGGGGCGTCGGCGGTGGTCACCATCGCCAGCAGGGTGGCATCGGGACGTGCGGTCAGCGCGAGGTGCTCGTGGTCCTCCACGGCGGCCGCCACGGTCGTGGTGGCGTCACGCGCGGCATGGGCGAGGTCGCGATAGCCGTCCCGGCCCAGCAACGTCACGACGGCCCAGGCGGCGGCCAGCGGGCCCCCGGACCGGGTCGACTGCATCGTTGGGTTGACCAGCGGGTAGCCGGTCCAGTGGGTCGCCGAGGTGTACTGGTGGCGGCGGTGCGCGGCGGTCCGGTACAGCGCAATGGATGCGCCCTTGGTCGTGTAGCCGTACTTGTGGAGGTCGAGCGAGATCGAGTCGACCCCGTCGACGTCGAAGCCGAACGCCGGCGTGCCGTCCAGGAAGGGCATCGTGAGCCCGCCCATGCAGGCGTCCACGTGCAGCCACAGACCCGCCTCCGACGTGCGCGCGCCGATCTCGGTGATCGGGTCGACCACGCCGTGGGCAAACTGGGGCGCCGAGGTGACCACCATCGCGGTCGCGCGGTCGGTCGCGGTCAGCAGGGCCTCCGGGTCGACCCGCATGTCCTCGCCCGCCGGGACCGATCGCACCTCCAGGTCGAAGTAGTGCGCGGCCTTGTGGAAGGCGGCATGGGCACTGTCGGCCAGCACCAGGTTCGTGGCGGCGTGGTCGTCGCCGAGGTGGGCGCGGCGGGCGTCACGGGCGGCCTTGACCGCCAGCAGGATCGACTCGGTGCCGCCGGAGGTGAACGAACCGACCACGTCGTCGTCGCCGCCGACCAGGTCGCGGCAGAAGGCGACGAGGTCGTTTTCGAACCGCACGAACGAACCGAACACGGTCGGGTCGAGCCCGTTGGCACCCGAGAAGCGTCGGTACGCCTCGTGGCCCAGCGCCACCACCTCGTCGGAGGACTCGAACACGTAGGAGAAGAAGCGGTCGCTGCGCCACGGGGGATCGGCGGCGGCGATCGCGTCGAGTTCGGCCAGGACGTCGTCAGGTGTGGTCATGGCGGGCAGCGTAGGAGCCCGGCGGTCGCCGACTGCCCCGACGGTGTCGGGCCGGGTGTGCGCGGGTGGTTCACTGGCCCACCCCGCCCCGACTGGAGCCGACGGTGGCTGCCGAACCCGTGATCGCGCGCGGGCCCTTCCCGGGGCTCGACGGCTTCGACCGGGCACGCGTGGCCGACGAGCAGGATCCGTTGGCGGACCTGGCCGCGCGCTTCGTCGTGGTCGATCCGGACCTGCTCTACCTCGACGGCAACTCGCTGGGTCGACTGCCCCTGGCGGCGGTGGATCGCGTGGCGGAGGTCGTGCGCCACGAGTGGGGCGACCGGCTGATCCGGTCGTGGAACGAGGGCTGGTGGGAGGCGCCGACCCGGATCGGGGACCTGCTTGCACCGGTCGTGGGGGCACGGCCGGGCGAGGTCATCATCTCGGAGTCGACCTCGACGAACCTGTTCAAGTTGGCGGTCGCGGCGTTGCGGGCACGGCCGGGACGCCACACGATCGTCACCGACGACCTCAACTTCCCCACCGACAACCACGTCCTGGCCGGTGTGGCCGACCTGGTGGGGGAGGGGAGCCGGGTCGTGACCGTCGCCAGTCCGGACGGCGTCCACGGGTCGATGGACGACCTGTTGGCCGCGATCGACGAGGACACCTCGCTGGTGTCGCTCAGCCAGGTCTGCTTCAAGTCGGGGTGGCTGTGGGACGTCGGCGCCGTCACCGCGGCCGCCCACCGGGCCGGGGCGCTGGTGCTGTGGGACTGCAGTCACTCGGTCGGGTCCGTGCCGGTGGACCTGGCCGCCCACGACGTCGACCTGGCCGTGGGATGCACCTACAAGTACCTCAACGGCGGCCCCGGGGCCCCGGCGTTCACCTACGTCCGGGCCGACCTCCAGGACGACGTCGCGAACCCGATCACCGGATGGTGGGGCCATTCCGACCCGTTCTCGTTCGACCTTGACTTCGCACCCGCGGCCGGCATCCGCCGCACCCACGTCGGCACGATGCCCATGCTGTCGCTGCTGGGGGCGGAGCCCGGCATCGCGATGGTCGCCGAGGTCGGCATCGACGCGATCCGGGCCCGATCGGTGGCCCTGACGACCATGCTGGTGGACCTGTTCGACACCCACCTCGCCCCGCTGGGGTTCACGCTGGCGTCCCCACGCGACCCGGCGCGTCGCGGCGGCCACGTGTCGATCGCCCACCCGGACGCGTGGGGCGTCACGAGAGCGCTGCTGGCCGAGGCCGACGTCGTCCCGGACTTCCGCGCGCCCGACGTCGTCCGGTTGGGGCCGTCCCCGCTGTCAACGTCGTTCGTGGAGGTCCACACGGCCGTGGGCCGGATCGTGGAGGTGGTCCGGACCGGTCGACACCTCGCCCACGGCGACGACGCGGCCGCGGTCACCTGAGGCGGGCGGTCGCGGGACCGGGCTCCCGACGCCGCGGGGCCGACGTCGACGTCCGGCGCGGCGATGGCGCATTAGCATCGGAGGAACCCCGGTCGACCTCGAGGAGTCCGCGATGATCCACGCATTCGTGCTGATGAACGTGTCCCCGCAGCACATCGCCGAGGTCGCCCGCGGCACGGCCGAGTTCGACGGCGTGCAGTCGGCCCACTCGGTGGCCGGCGGGGAAGCCGACGTGGTCGCCGTGCTGGCGGTGCCCGACCACGAGGCCGTCGCCACCGTGGTCACCGAGCACCTCGTGACCCTGCCCGGGATCCTGTCGACTCGGACCATGATCGCGTTCCGCACCTACTCGTCCGACGAGCTGGACGCGGCCTGGGAGGGCATCGGCGACTGACGGGCAGACGCGTCGCCGAGGTCGACTCAGGTCGTGGCGAGGAATCCCTCGATCGCGTCGCTGGCCGCCCGCAGGCGCCACACCTCCACGAACTCGCCGCGCTGGTGGGCCTGGTCGGTGCGCCCGGG
>JBBSMS010000094.1:0-13437 GCA_038233055.1 Nitriliruptorales bacterium | reverse complement strand
GAGCTACAACCTGATCGACGTGCACAGCGTCTTCGAGGGCGGCGGCATCACGTTCGCACCCCAGGGACTGTGGCCCGCCTTCCTCGGCATCTTCATCTTCGTCGGGGCCGTCGCACTGGTCGGCTTCGAGATCCTCGTCGGCTCGCTGCAGGCCTACATCTTCACCATGCTGGCCGCCGTCTACATCAGCGGCTCGCTGTCACCGGAACACTGAGCCACCACCCGACCCGACCGCACCTGCCCCCGACCCGCACCACCCCGACCACCCCGCGTCGACCGGGACCATCCCGGACGAACGAGACCCGACCGGAGTCCGCAACACGGCCGGACCCCACCCCACAGGAGACACCGCGCAATGGACCTCATGTTCCTCGCCCAGGAAGCCCAGCAGATCGACACCAACCTGGCCAACGGCCTGGTGTACGGCCTGGCCGCCATCGGCCCGGGCATCGGCATCGGGTACCTGGTCGGCCACGCCGTCGAGGCGATGGCCCGCCAGCCCGAGGCCGCCAGCCTCGTGTCCACCAACATGTTCCTCGGCATCGCCTTCACCGAGGCGTTGGCGCTGCTGGGCTTCGTGTTGGCCTTCATCATCTGACGCCCCGGTCGGGGTGACCCGGCCCGGTCGCACCCCGACCAGCACCACGAGACCCGCACCACGAGATGAGGACGCCATGAACCTGTTGATCCTGGCCACCGAGGCCGCCGAGGGCGCCGAGGAAACCGGCGGGCTGGGGCTGATCCTGCCCCAGGCCGCCGAACTCATCTACGGCCTGCTGGCGTTCGCGCTGGTCTACGCCGTGCTGAGCCGGTTCGCCTTCCCGCGCATGAACACGATGCTGGACGAGCGTCGGTCGGACATCCAGGGGAAGATGGAGGAGGCCGAGTCGATGCGCGCCGAGGCCGCCGAGGAGAAGGCCAACTTCGAGGCGTCGATCGCTGACGCCAAGGGCGAGGCCAACCGCATCCGGGAGGAGGCCCGCGCCGACGCCAGCCGCATCCGGGAGGACCTCGTCAGCCAGGCCGAGGAGGACGCCGCCGGCGTGCGCGAACGTGCCCAGGCCGACGCGGCCCAGGAACGCGAGCGCACCCTGCAGGAGTTGCGATCCGAGGTCGGGACGATGTCGGTCGCCCTGGCGGCCAAGATCGTCGAGAAGGAGATCGATCCGGCCACGCACCAGGAGCTGGTCGACTCCTACATCAACAACCTGTCGGGCAACAACTGACGCGGTCGGTCCGCCGCGCCCCACGGCCGATCGACCGCCCACCGACCACCCGCCCATCGACACCGACCCTCCCACCCTGGCAAGGCCAACACCATGTCCACCACCAGCGCATTCGCCGACGCGATCGTGGCACTTGCCGACGGCGCCGGCGACCTCGACGTCGTCGACGCCGAGTTGACGACGGTCGCCCGGGCCGTCGACAACAACCGCGAACTGTACGAACGGCTCGTGGACATCGCGTTGCCGCCCAGCCAGCGTCTAAAGTTCGTCGAGTCGGAGGCGCTGGCCGCGGCCAGCCCGATGACGCGTGCGGCCCTGGCCATGGTCATCACCGGCGAGGCCGCCGGCGACCTGCGCGCGATCTCCGACGAGGTCTCGTCGGCGGCCTCGCAGCGGCGCTCCCGCGAGGTTGCGGAGGTCACGGTTGCCGCGCCGCTCGACGACGCGGCGAAGGAACGCCTGCGCACCGCCCTGGAACGCACCACCGGCAAGTCGCTGGACCTCAAGGTGGTCGTCGACGACTCACTCGTCGGGGGCGTGCGTGCCCGGGTCGGTGACACCGTCATCGACGGGTCGATCGCCTCCCGCCTCGCCGCCGTCCGCACCCAGCTGTCCGCCTGACGCCCCGCGCCCGCCGCCGCGCAACCTCCACGAAGGAACCCACACCATGTCGGACCTCCAGATCAGCACCGAGGACGTCACCGCCGGCCTGAAGTCGATGCTCGAGGGCTGGTCGCCGTCGACCACCTCCGAGCAGGTCGGCCGGGTCGTGTCGACCGCCGACGGCATCGCCACCCTCGTGGGGCTGCCCGGCACCATGGCCAACGAGTTGCTGGACTTCGGCGACGGCGTCATGGGCATCGCCATGAACCTCGACGAGTCCTCGATCGGTGCGGCCATCTTCGCCGGCGCCAGCGAGGTCGAGGAGGGCCAGATCGTCCGCCGCACCGAGCGCGTGCTGTCGGTGCAGGTCGGTGACGCCATGCTGGGCCGAGTCGTGGACCCGCTGGGCCGCCCCGTCGACGGCAACGGCCCGTTGGACGAGTCCGGCATCGACGGCTACCGCCCGCTGGAGGTCCAGGCCGCCGGCGTCACCGAGCGCCAGCCGGTGAATGAACCGCTCCAGACCGGGATCAAGGTGATCGATGTCATGACCCCGATCGGCCGGGGCCAGCGCGAGCTGATCATCGGTGACCGCCAGACCGGCAAGACCGCCATCGCGGTCGACACCATCATCAACCAGAAGCAGTACTGGGGCACCGACCAGGCCGTGAAGTGCATCTACGTCGCGATCGGCCAGAAGGGGTCCACCGTGGCCTCGGTCGTCGAGACCCTGCGCAGCCACGGCGCCATGGAGTACACCACGGTCGTCAACGCCCCCGCGTCCGCGCCCGCCCCGTTCCAGTGGATCGCCCCCTACGCCGGTGCGGCCATCGGGGCCAACTGGATGGAGAAGGGCGAGCACTCGCTGATCGTCTACGACGACCTCACCAAGCAGGCCGACGCGTATCGCCAGCTGTCGCTGCTGCTGCGGCGCCCTCCTGGTCGCGAGGCCTACCCCGGTGATGTCTTCTACCTCCACTCGCGCCTGCTGGAGCGGTCTGCCAAGCTGTCCGACGAGCTCGGTGCCGGGTCGATGACTGCGCTGCCGATCGTGGAGACCAAGGCCAACGACGTGTCGGCGTTCATCCCGACCAACGTGATCTCGATCACCGATGGCCAGATCTTCCTCGAGACCGACCTGTTCTTCCAGGGCGTGCGTCCGGCGATGAACGCCGGCGTCTCGGTGTCCCGCGTCGGTGGGGCGGCCCAGGTCGCCGGCATGCGTTCGGTGTCGGGGACCGTCCGGTTGGACCTGGCCCAGTACCGCGAACTCGAGGCGTTCGCCCAGTTCGGATCCGACCTCGACTCCGCGTCGCAACGTCAGATCGCGCGCGGTGAGCGGGTCGTGGAGATCCTCAAGCAGCCCCAGTACGAGCCGTTGCCGGTCGAACTGCAGGTCGTGTCGGTCTACTCGGTCACCTCGGGTGCGATGGACGACCTGCCGGTCGCCGACGTGCCCCGGTTCGAAGACGAACTCCACGAGTACATGCACAGTGCCGAGCCCGAGTTGCTGGAGCGCCTGCGCGACAACAAGGTCGTCGATGACCTCGCCGACGAGCTCGACCAGGCGATCGCCGACTTCAGCGACACCTTCGAGTCGTCCGCTGGGGCCGACGAGCCGTCGGAACCGGAACGCAACGAGGGCTGGGACGTGATGTCGGCATCCGACGGTGACGACACCGATGGGGACGACGCCGACGACGACGACCCCGACGACGACACCGACGACGACCCCGATGGTGACGACGCCGCCGACGACACCGATGGTGACGACGCCGACGACACCGATGGTGACGACACCGACGATGACGACACCGACGATGACGACACCGACGATGACGACACCGACGATGACGCCGCCTGAGCGACTCGACCGGCAGCACCGAGACGACGTGAGGGAGTGACGTGGCAGGCAGTGGACAGATCCGCATCCTGAGACGGCGGATCAAGAGCGTGAAGAACACGCAGAAGATCACCCGTGCCATGGAGATGATCGCGGCCTCGAGGATCATGAAGGCGAAGCGCCGCGTCAACGAGGCGCGGCCCTACGCCGAGCAGATCACGACCATCATCAAGGGACTGGCCGCGTCCAACTCGGCCCAGGACCACCCCCTGCTGACCGACTTCCCCGACGCCAGCACCACGGCCGTCGTGGTCGTGACCTCGGACCGCGGGCTCGCCGGTGCCTACAACAGCAACGTGCTCAAGCGCGCCGACGCGATCATCGATCGGGCCGAAGGCGACGGCCGTGACGTCGACCTGTTCCTGGTGGGGGACAAGGCCGAGCAGTACTACCGATTCCTCGGTCGCGAGGCCCGGGCGACCTGGGACGGGGTGTCCGACAGTCCCAACTTCGAAGACGCCCACGCCATCGGGCAGGCGGTCATGGATGCCTTCGCCGACGGCGAGTTCCGCGACGTGGAGTTGGTCTACACCGACTTCCAGTCCGCCCTCAACCAGGTGCCCACCGTCATGACGCTGCTCCCGGTCGACCCGGCCGAGTTCGCCGGTGGCGACGGACTGGCCCCCGAGATCGAGTACGAGCCCGACCCGGCCGAGATTCTCGACCTGTTGATCCCGCGCTACGTCGAGGCCAAGATCTTCGCCGGCATGCTGGAATCGGCCGCATCGGAACACGCCTCCCGCCAGCGCGCGATGAAGGCCGCCACCGACAACGCCGACGACGTCATCGACACCCTCAGCCGGACCATGAACCAGGCCCGCCAGGACCAGGTCACCACCGAGCTCACCGAGATCGTCGGTGGCGCCGAAGCCCTCTCCGACGGCTAGCGCGACCGCCGGGCCCGCCCGAAACCGGGCTGCCCACCATCCCGCACCCCACGACTTCCACCGCCCGACCACCGCAGGAGCCGCCGAAATGTCCGACACGGCCGTCAATTCCTCCACCTCCGTCGGCGAAGGCCGCATCATCCGGGTCACCGGACCGGTCATCGACGTCGAGTTCCCCCCCGGGGACCTGCCCGACATCAACAACGCGCTGACCTTCGACCGCACCGTTGAAGATGACACCAGGATGCTCACCGCCGAGGTCGCCCAGCACCTCGGTGACCGGCGCGTGCGCGCGATTGTCATGCAGCCCACCGACGGCGTCGTCCGGGGCGTCGAGGTCACCGACACCGGCGGCCCGATCATGGTCCCGGTCGGTGAGTCCACGCTGGGCCACATCTACAACGTGCTCGGCCAGCCACTCGACCTCACGGGCGAGGAACGCGAGAACTTCACGACCGAGGACCGCTGGCCGATCCACCGTGACCCGCCGGACTTCGACGACCTCGAACCGCAGTCGGAGATGTTCGAGACCGGCATCAAGGTCATCGACCTGGTCGAGCCCTATGTCCGCGGCGGCAAGATCGGCATGTTCGGTGGGGCCGGGGTTGGCAAGACCGTCATCATCCAGGAGATGATCTCGCGCGTGGCGGAGAACCACGGTGGTGCGTCGGTGTTCGCCGGCGTGGGCGAACGCACCCGCGAGGGCAACGACCTGTTCGAGGAGATGACCGAGTCCGGCGTCATCGACAAGACCGCCCTGGTGTTCGGCCAGATGGACGAGCCGCCCGGTGTGCGCCTGCGGGTCGCGCTGTCGGCCTTGACGATGGCCGAGTACTTCCGCGACGAAGTGCGCCAGGACGTGCTGCTGTTCGTCGACAACATCTTCCGGTTCGTCCAGGCCGGCTCCGAGGTGTCGACCCTGCTGGGCCGCATGCCGTCGGCCGTGGGCTACCAGCCGACGCTGGCCAACGAGATGGGCGCGTTGCAGGAACGGATCACCTCGACCAAGGGGCGGTCCATCACCTCGCTGCAGGCCGTCTACGTGCCCGCCGACGACATCACCGACCCGGCGCCGCACACCACCTTCGCCCACCTCGACGCCCAGACGGTGTTGTCGCGCGAGATCGCCTCGCTGGGCATCTACCCGGCCGTGGACCCGTTGGACTCGACCTCGCGGATCCTGGACCCGCAGATCGTCGGCCAGGAGCACTACGACGTCGCGACCGGGGTGCAGGAGGTGCTGCAGCGCTTCAAGGACCTGCAGGACATCATCGCCATCCTGGGCATCGACGAACTGTCCGAGGAGGACAAGGTCACGGTCAACCGGGCCCGCAAGGCGCGCCAGTTCTTCTCCCAGAACTTCAACGTCGCCGAGCAGTTCACCGGCAACCCGGGCGTGTACGTGCCGATCAAGGACACCATCGAGGGCTTCAGGGCCCTGATCGACGGTGAACTCGACCACGTGCCCGAGCAGGCCTTCTCCTACGCCGGCGGCGTCGAGGACGTCCTCAAGCGCGCCGACGAGATGGAGGACTGACCATGGCGACCTTCCAGGTCGAGGTGGTCTCGGCCGAGAGCCAGGTCCTGTCGGTGGAGGCCGAGGCGGTCTACGCCCGGTCGCTGGACGGCGAGATCGGGATCCTGCCCGGCCACCAACCCTGCCTGCTGGCACTGGACATCGCGCCGGTGTCGGTGGTGACGTCGGGCGAGACCATCCAGGTCGCCGTCCACAACGGCTTCCTGTACTACCGCGGCGACACCCTGGTCGTGCTCGCCGACACGGCCGAGCACGTCGACGACATCGACTCCGACCGTGCCCGCCGTCGCCGCGACGAACTCGAACACCACGAGGACCGCGAGTCGGCCGCCGTCCGGGCCGCGCTGAAGCGCCAGGACGTGCGCCTGTCGCTGAAGCAGTGACCGGGCCACGAGCGCCTCGGTGAGTGGTGGACGACCACCCGACGAGACCTCCCTGCAGGCCGGGGAGGTCTTCGCCGTGACGGGCGGAACGGCCCTGGAAGGCACCGTGGTCGTCCCGGGGGCCAAGAACTCGGCCCTGAAGCTGATCGCGGCCGCCCTGCTGACCGACGCCCCGGTCGTACTGCACGACGTCCCCGCGATCGCCGACGTGCCGGTCATGGCCGACCTCGTGCGATCAGTCGGGGCCGACGTCGAGGTGGACGTCGGCCGGCTGGAGGTGCGGGCGGTCGAGGGCATCGGGTGGCAGCCCGAGCGCAACCTCATGACCGCCATCCGGGCCTCGACCAGCCTGCTCGGGCCGTTGGTCGGGCGGGTCCGCCGTGCTCGCCTGGTCCGGCCCGGCGGCGACAAGATCGGCGCGCGTGGCATCGACCTCCACCTGTCCGGGCTGGTCGAGATGGGGGCCCGCATCGAGGAGGGTGACGGCCACATCGATGTCATCGCGCCCGACCTCCACGGTGCCCGGATCACCCTGGAGTACGCCAGCGTCGGGGCCACCGAGAACCTCGTCATGGCGGCGGTGCTTGCCGACGGCGTCACCACCATCGACAACGCTGCCCGTGAACCCGAGATCCAGGACCTGTGCCGGATGCTGGTCGCGATGGGCGCCACCATCGACGGGATCGGGTCCGCCACCGTCACCATCCACGGCGTGGACCGCCTCGAGGGCGTGTCGTGGACGGTCGTGCCCGACCGCATCGAGGCCGGGACGTGGATGGTCGCCGCCGCGATCACGCGCGGGTCGGTCCGGATCGACAACGTGCGACCGTCCCACCACGAGATGCTGTTGCGCGTGCTCGACCGGGCCGGCGTGGAGGTCACCACCGGACGGGACCACGTCGAGGTGACCGCGGCCGACCTGCAGGCCACGCGCGTGCTGACGCTGCCCTACCCGGGCTTCCCGACCGACATGCAACCCCAGATGATGGCACTGCTGACCCAGGCCCATGGGTTGAGCCAGTGCACCGAGAACGTGTTCGAGTCGCGGTATTCGTTCGTGGACGAACTGCGGCGGATGGGGGCCGACATCACCGTCGAGGGCCACCACGCGGTCATCAAGGGGCCCGTGCGCCTGCACGGCGCCCACCTGGACGCACTCGACATCCGCGCCGGGGCTGCCGGGGTGCTGGCCGGGTTGGCGGCGACCGGGACCACCGTCGTGCACGACATCCACCACGTCGACCGGGGCTATCCCGACTTCGCCGGTCGGCTGCAGGCCCTGGGGGCCGACGTCCAGCGACTCCCCGAGGAGGCGGTCCGATGACCACCACGCCGCCCCCGCCACCCCCACCCGAGTCCGGCCCGACGTCCGAGTCCGGCGCGCCGTCCGAGTCCGGCGCGCCGTCCGAGTCCGGGCCCGGGGGCGGTCCCGGCCGGATCCGTGCGAGTCGCGACCCGGCGTGGCCGCCGACCGACGCCCGCCACGACGCCGGCGATCCCGACGAGGCCTTCCCGCCGGGGGTCAGCCTGCTCGGAGCATTCGGACTGGTCAGCTGGTCGTTCCTCGCCCAACTGGTCGTGGTGGCGGTGGTGCTGGCGGTCGGCGTCGACGCCGCCGACCTGGGCGATGTCGCCAACATCGGGCTGGTCGGGGCGATCCAGGTCGTCACGATGCTGGGGATCCTGGCGTGGCTGCGGATCACCGGCCGGTCGTTGTGGCGCCTGTTCGGCCCCGTCCGGCCGGCGTGGCGCCACCTCGCCATGGGTGTGGGGCTCGGCCTGACCGGGCTGCTGCTGGTGCAGGTCGTGGCTGCCGCGGTGATGTCGGCCCTGCCCAACGCCCAACCGCCCAGCCAGGCCCTGCTGGAGGCGGACGGCGGTGCCCTGGTGGTGGCCGGCCAGGTCCTGGTCGCCGTGGTGCTGGCCCCGATCGTCGAGGAGATCACCTATCGCGGGGCGCTGTTCCAGGCCGGTCGCTCCACGTTCGGGCTGGTCGGCGGGATCGTGCTGTCAGCGTTGGTCTTCGCCGGCGTCCACGTCGAGGTGTGGGCGTCCGCACCGGCCATCTTCGGGTTGCTGGTCCTGGGGTTGTGGCTGGCCGCGATCTTCCACCGGACCGGCTCGCTGGTGGTGCCCATCGTCGCGCACGCCACCTTCAACGGCGTCACGCTCGCGCTCGCGCTGCTGGTCCCGCCGATCACCTGACGGCGGACGGTCCTCGTGTCCGCCCGCCCGGCTCGCCCCGAGCGCGCGGTGCCTATCCTGCCCGGTGCGGGGGCGACACCGGTCGGCGCCGCCCCTGCGTCGGGTGTCCGCCCGGCCCCGCCCAGCATGGAAGGTTCCGTCCGTGGCCGTGACCGAGATCCGCCACGTCGGCGTCGTCGGCGCCGGCACCATGGGTGCCGGCATCGCCCAGATCGTCGCCGGCAACGGGTTGCCGGTGTCGTTCGTCGAGGTGGACGCCGAGGCGGTCGACCGTGGCCTGGAGCGCATCCGCGGTGACCTCGACCGCAACGTCCGGCGCGAACGGATGAGCGCCGAGGAGGCCGACACGATCCTGTCCCGGATCACCGGCTCCGAGGACTGGTCGGTGCTGGCCGACGCCGATCTCGTGATCGAGGCGGTCCCGGAGGAACTGGCGCTCAAGCAGGCCGCGTTCGAACAGGTCGACGCGGTCGTCCGCCGCGACACGATCATCGCCACCAACACCTCGTCGCTGCCGGTGATGGACATCGCCGTCCACGCCTCCCGGCCCAACCGGGTGCTGGGGTTCCACTTCTTCAACCCGGCTCCGGTGATGAAGCTGATCGAACTTGTTCGCACCGTCGTCACCGACGAGGCCGTGGTCGACACCGCCCGCCGGTTCGCCGAGTTCATCGGCAAGTCGCCCGTGGTGGTGGGGGACCGGCGCGGGTTCATCGCCAACCAGTTGCTGTTCCCGTACCTCAACCAGGCCGTCGCCCTGGTCGAGTCCGGGTACGCGACCAAGGAGGACGTCGACGCCGCCATGAAGTTGGGAGCCGGGTTGCCGATGGGTCCCATCGCGCTGGTCGACCTGGTCGGGCTGGACACCATGGTCGGGATCATGGACGCGGTGCACTCCCAGTTCGACGATCCCCGGTTCGCGCCCCGTCCGATCCTCAAGCAACTGGTGGCCGCGGGCTACAGGGGTCGCAAGTCCGGGCAGGGCTTCTACACCTACCAGAACCCCGGGTCGTCGCGGTTTGCCGAGTCCGAGACCGAACGTCCCTCCGCCGACCCCGCGCTCATCGCCGACTGGACCACCGTTGGGGTCGTGGGCACCGGCACGATGGCGACCGGTATCGCCGAGGTCTGCGCCCGCGCCGGCTACGACGTCGTCGTCCGTGGCCGCAGCACCACCAAGGCCGAGGCCGTCCGCGACGCGGTCGGGCGATCGACCCAGCGGATGGTCGACAAGGACCGCCTGACGGCCGCCGACCGCGAGGCCATGCTGGCCCGGATCCGGCCGACCGAGTCCTTCGACGACCTCGCCGACTGCCACGTCGTGGTCGAGGCCGTCGCCGAGGACCTGGAGGTCAAGCGCGAGGTGTTCGCCGACCTCGCCCGGGTGCTGTCCGACGACGCGGTGATCTCGACGACGACGTCGTCCCTGCCGGTGGTCGAGTGTGCGATGGTCACCGACCGTCCCGGCAAGGTGGTGGGCCTGCACTTCTTCAACCCGGCCGCGATCATGCAACTGGTCGAGATCGTCCCCACGGTGCGCACGGACGACGAGGTGGTCGAACGGTCACGCGCCTTCGTCGACCGACTCGGCAAGGTGGGGGTGTTGGCGGGCGACCGTGCGGGGTTCATCGTCAACGCGCTGCTGTTCCCCTACCTCAACGACGCCATCACCATGCTCGACTCGCACTACGCCACGGCCGAGGAGATCGACACCGCCATGAAACTGGGCTGTGCGTATCCGATGGGTCCGTTCGAACTGCTCGACATCGTCGGGCTGGACGTGTCCCTGGCCATCATCGACCGCCTGCATGCCGAGTTCCACGAGCCGTCCTTCGAAGCGGCGCCGTTGCTGCGCCACATGGTCAGCGCCGGGTTCTCGGGCCGCAAGGCCGGACGGGGGTTCTATGTCCACGAATCGTGAGCGCCGAAACAGGCGCCAGTCGCAGTCCCAGTCCCAGTCGGGAGGCCGCACCCCGCCACGGGGTCGGGTCGGCCGCGTGACCGCCGGAGGACGACGCATGTTGTCCACGACCGCCAACCGGCGGCTGCGGTCGAAGTTGGACGACGTCGGGATGCTGCTGGCCGACGGCCGGGAACGCGAGTTGCTGCCCGGGATCGTGATCGATCCCGAGGGCCGGATCGCCCTGGGCGACAACGCCCGCGAACCCGGGACGTGGCTGGAACTGGCGAAGTTCGCGAGCCAGGCCGGGCGGTTGCTGTGGGCGCTGGCGCGCGACGATCGGGTGCCCACGACCGCCAAGGTCGTGGCGGGGCTGGCGGCTGCCTACGTGGTGTCGCCGCTGGACCTGGTGCCGGACTTCATCCCGACACTGGGCCACATCGACGACATCTACCTCGTCGTGCGGGCCCTGCGCTACCTGGTCGACTCGGCCGGCTACGAGGTCGTCGTGGAGCTGTGGGAGGGCTCCGACGAGGGCCTCGTCCTGCTGATGGGTCTGGTGGGGATGGGCGCATGACCGGCACGGCCGGGTCGTGATCCCGGCGCGGCCGTCGGGCTGGGAGGTGCGACCGGTGCCCGCCCACCGTGCCAACAAGGACTACACCTGCCCGAACTGTGGCAACCCGATCCGCCGCGGCGTCGGCCACGTGGTGGCCTGGCCCGCCCAGTTGCCGGACCTGCGGCGGCACTGGCACCACCACTGCTGGCGGGTGGCCGCGCGAGCGGGGAGGATGTGGTGACGGCGATCCGCGACGACGGCGTGGTCGTCCGTCCGGCCGTCCCGGGCGACCTGCATCGGGTCCACGAGATCAACCTCGCCACCCATTCGACCCGAACGTCGCCCGGACCGGGCGGCGGGGACCCGGATCGCTACCGCGACGACCTCGACGACCTGCTGGTGGCCACCGTCGACAGGGACGTGCACGGGATGGTGCTGCTCGGCCGGCCCACGCCGCTGGCGTCCAACCGCCACGTCTGGATGGTGCAGGGCCTGGACGTCCACCCCGACGCGCAGGGCGTCGGACTGGGCCGCCGACTGGTGGCGGCGGCGATGGACGAGGCCCGTGCTCGGGGCGGTCGGCGCCTGACGCTGCGCGTGCTGGCCAACAACGACGTCGCTCGCCGGTTCTACACGTCGATGGGGTTCGTGGTCGAGGGGGTCCTGGTCGGAGAGTTCGTGCTGGACGGTGTCGAGGTCGACGACGTCCTGATGGCCCGCCGCCTGGATGACCGCCCGCGCGGGTCCGGGCTCACCGGGAGGGTCGGCCGCGAGTAGCCTCGCCGGTCCGCCGCCCCTCCTCCGGGAGCCACGATGAGCAAGAAGCACCAGCAGAAGCAACAGGCCCGCTCGCGTGCCAAGCGTGATGCCGCCCGGCGCCAGGTCCGCACTCGCAACCGGTTCGTCGGGGCCATCGTGGGTGGGATCGTGCTGGTCGCACTGATCGTCGGGGTGTGGTGGCTGGTCGGGCGTGAGGCGCCGACGGAGGACGCCGTCGCCACCGAGTCCACTCCCGCCGCGGCGGCGCCGACCGAGACGTCCACCTCGGCGTTCGAGCCGTGCCCGGTACCGGGCGACGACGCGCCGACGGCCGACACCGAGGTGCAGTTCGATGCGCCGCCGTCCGCGGACCGCACCGGGACCCTGGCCGCGACCATCGAGACCACCTGCGGCACGATCGTGGCTGAACTGGACGCCGACGTCGCACCCCAGACCGTGTCGAGCTTCGCCTTCCTCGCCGAGGAGGGCTTCTACGAGGGCGTGCCGTTCCACCGCATCGGCGCCGACTTCGTCATCCAGGGCGGCGACCCGACCGGGACCGGCAGCGGGGGCCCCGGGTACAGCATCGACGACGAACTGGACCTGGCGGAGCAGGTCGTGGCCGAGAACAACGACACCTACCCGCGCGGCACGCTCGCGATGGCCAACTCGGGCGCCAACACCAATGGCTCGCAGTTCTTCGTCGTCCAGGCCGACCCCGGCTATCCGTTCGACCCCGCCTACACCGTGTTCGGGATGGTCACCGACGGCATGGACATCGTCGATCGGATCGCCAACGGCCCCGTCACCGGTGCCCGCAACGACGAGGCCGTCGACCCCACCCTGATCACCTCCGTCGCCATCGCCGAGGGCTGACCCACCTGCCGGCCTGACTGTCCCGGTCGTCCTGGTGCCGGCGTGCCCCGCTGGTTGGGCGTGGATTCGGCAGGGTGTTGCCGGTTTTGCGCCCAGTCGCCGGGTGTCGTCGGGGTCTTCGCCGGTTGGGCGTGGATTCGGCAGGGTGTTGCCGGTTTTGCGCCCAGTCGCGGCCGTGTGAGCGGGTCAGGGGCGGGTCAGGGGCGGCCGGGGTCGACGTCCCGGGCAGCGCCGACGTGTTCGACCAGCCAGTCGTTGATGGGTCGGGCGTCGCGCCACAGGGCGGTGATGCGGCGCAGGGCCTCGCGGGTCTGGAGCCACTTGTACTCGGGCCAGGCGCGTGACAGCGTGAGGCCCTTGTGGCGCAGCAGTTCGACGCGCGGATGGTCGTTGGGGTAGCCGCGTGGGGACGTCTTGAGCACGCTGCCGCCGACCTCGATCCCGTCGTCACGGGCGGCCTCGACCAGGCGTTGCAGTTCGGGACCGGTGCGGTCGTGGTCGACGGCCTCGTAGAAGCGTTGGACCTGGTCGCGGCTCATGCGGTAGTACCCGGAGGCCGTGCGCAGCCCCTCGGTCCCGACGTGGGTGTAGAAGATCGG
>JBBSMS010000093.1:0-13451 GCA_038233055.1 Nitriliruptorales bacterium | reverse complement strand
GTCGAGCACCAGCGCTTCGGTCGTCGTCTCCGGCTCGGACAGGTGGACGTGGTGGTGGAACTGGAGGTGCGCGGCGACGAGCACAGCCGCGAGATCCTCGACGAACTGCGCAGCCGGGGCCAGTGGGTCACGCGCCGCTAGGGCCTGTCTCGCGAACTCAGTTGGCATTCGGTCGCCGCTGCATCTCACGTCACGTCGTTGCGATCCACTCGCAGACAAACCCGGTCTGCCACGCGAACCGCGCCTCGCGACGCGAGCCCAGCGACAACCTCGGAGCACAACACATCCACGAGACAGGCCCTGGGTGTCTCCCGGCACCCGGCTCGGCGGGGCCGGTCGGGGACCGGGGCAGGCGATGGGCCATATCCTCGCCCCGAGCATCCTGCGCACCGTCACCCGACCGACGTCCGAGGTGGACCATGCCGGACCAGCACCTGCCACCACCGTCGTGGCCGACCGCGCCCCAGGCCCCGGATGACGCCGGCGGTGCCCGGCCCGACGTCGACCGTCCGGTCGACGGTGCGCCCGCCGCACCGCCCCCCGCCGCACCGCCGCCCTCCGCACCGCCGCCCGGCGCACCGCCGCCCGGCGCACCGCCGCCCTCCTCGCCGCCGACGAGCCTGTGGTCGGCGCCGGGACAGGAGCCGCCTCGCCAGAACGTGCCGGGCGGCTGGGCCCCACCGCCCACGCCCCAGCGCCCGGGTCGCCGGGGCTGGGTGGTCGTGCTCGCAATCGTGGTCGTGATCGGGATCGTGGGCGCTGTCGTCGGCTTGCTGACGGGCGCCGACGACCAGGCGACGGCCGGTTCCTCGGAGACCGCGTCCGAGCCGGTGTCCAACGATGACGCGGCCACCCCCGCCACGCCGCGGTCCATCGAGACCGGCGACCTGTCGCGGGCCGAGGCCGAGGCCCACCGCGACCTGTTCGAGACGATCGACGAGTCCGAACGCACCATGATCTCCCTCAACGACGACATCGCCGGCCTCTCCGAGGAATCGACCGACGAGGAACTGGGCGCCTTCCGGGACACCGCCGGCGAGCGGGCCGCCGAACTCCAGGACCTCCACGACGCGTTGCTGGCCATCGACGATGCCGACAGCACGGCCGTGGCGACCATCCGCGACGACTACGCGGACCACCTCCAGGCATGGATCGACTGGTCCGAGGCGCTGGCCGGGGACCCGACCCTGCTCGATCGTCCGGAGGCCGCCGCCCCGTACTTCCGGGCGATCAACTTCACCGCGGAGGGCTTCACCTCGGCGGTGGCGAACAACCTGGACCGGTCCCGCGTTCCCGACGACGTGCTCGACCTCGCGGACCGGATCATCGACCGCGGGTTCACCTCGGAGGACACCGGGACGGAGATCTAGGTGCCGTCCAGCCTTCGGCCACTGCTGGTCACCAACGACTTCCTGCCCGCCGTCGGCGGGATCCAGCAGTACACCGACAACATCCTGTCGCGCCTGCCTGACGCCGCGGCCTTCGCCTCCCACCACCCCGACGCCGCTGCCCACGATGACGTGGCTCCCTACCCGGTCCACCGCAGCACCGACCCGCCCGATCGGGTCCGTGGTCCCGATGGATGGATGCTGCCCACCCCGTCCGTGGTGGCCCAGGTGCGTGCGGCCGCCGAGGAGCACCGCGCCGACGTGCTGCTGTTCGCGGCGCCGTGGCCCCTGGTCGGCATCGCCCGCCGGATCGGGCTGCCGGCCGTGGTGATGACGCACGGGGCCGAACTGGTGATGCCGTCCCACGTGCCCGGTGCCGCCGCGCTGCTGCGCCGCAACCTGCGTTCGGCGACGCTGCTCACCACCGTGTCGGCCTGGACCGGGCGGCACCTGCGGTCGTTGGTCGGCGTCGACGGGCCGCCCATCCGGTTCCTGCGCACCGGTGTGCCGTTGGCGACCTTCACCCCGGACGCGGACGGCGCCGCGATCCGCGCTCGCCACGGACTGGGTGACGACCCCACCGCGGTGTTCGTCGGGCGCCACGTGGCTCGCAAGGGCATCGACGTCCTGGTGCGGCACTGGTCCGACGTGCGTCGCCAGGTCCCGTCCGCCCGGTTGCTGGTCACGGGGTCGGGCGACCTGACCTCGGCCCTGGAGGCGGCGGTGGCGGCCCGCGGGGACGACGCGGTGGTGTTGGCCGGGCGGGTGCCGTGGGAGGAACTTCCGGCGCACCACGCGGCCGCCGACGTGTTCGTGCATCCCAACCGGACCCGCTGGGGCGGGCTCGAACAGGAGGGGTTCGGCGTCATCTTCCTGGAGGCACAGGCGGTCGGGCGCCCGGTCGTCGCTGGCAACTCCGGGGGCTCGCCCGAGGCCCTGGTGCCCGGCGAGACCGGATTGCTGGTCGACGGCTCAGACCCGACGGAGGTGGTCGCCGCCGTGTCCTCGCTGCTGGGGGACCGCGCCCGGTCGGCCGTCATGGGGCGGGCCGGACGGCGGTTCGTCGAGGAGCACTTCGACTGGGACCGGATCGTGGCCGCGTTCCGCGACGACCTGGTCGCGGTCGTCGACGGCGCCCCGTTGTCGTCGGACGACGGACTCGGCTGAGGTCCCACCCGCCACCCGCCACCCGCCTCGGGACCTCGGCCCACGCCGTCCGAGCCGTGGCGTCGGGCGGCCACCCGGCGCCGGTTCGCGACGCCGGCTGCCACGGTCCGGGTCGGCCACGCCGGTAGGGTTCAGGCCATGCCCGAGCCCGATGTCGTCCATGCCCGTGCCCCCCTCCGGATCTCCTTCGCGGGCGGTGGCACCGACGTGCCGCCGTACCCGGAACAGGCCGGTGGGGCGGTCCTGTCCGCAACCATCGATTGGGCCGCCTACGCCTCGGTCCATCGCGGCACCGACGGGTCGGTGCACCTGTCGTCGCCCGACCTGTCGACCGCGGCAGCGATCTCGGGCCGACAGGAACTGGCCCGGGTCGTGCTCGACGACGTGCTGGGCTCGGCCGAGGGCGGGGCCGACGTCACGCTGTCGTGCGACGCCCCACCGGGATCCGGGCTGGGCTCGTCGTCGTCGCTGATCGTGGCCATGGCGGCCGCCATGGCCGACCTGGACGGGGCCCCGCTCGGCCCCTACGAACTGGCAGAACGGGCCGTGCGGCTGGAACGCCACGACCTGGGCGTGCCGGGGGGGCTGCAGGACCAGTACGCCGCGACCTTCGGCGGGTTCAACTTCATCGAGTTCACCGGGGACGGGGTGCTGGTGCACCCGCTGCGGTTGCGCTCGGACGTGTTGGCCGAACTGCACGGGTCGTTGGTGCTGGTGCCAGCACCGGTCACGTCGCGACGATCGTCGGGGATCCTCACGCGCCAGATCGCCGCGACCACGGCCCGTGACGCCGGCACGATCGAGCGACTGGACCGCCTGAAGGCCCTCGCCATCGCGTTGCGGACCTCGTTGCTGCGCGGTGACCTGACCGGGTTCGCCCACCTCCTGCACGAGGGCTGGACCGCCAAGCGCGAACTCGCCGACGGGATCACGACGGACGGGATCGACGAGCTCTATCGCCATGCCCGAGACCTCGGGGCGCTGGGCGGCAAGCTGCTGGGTGCCGGCGGTGGGGGCTACCTGCTGCTGATGGTGCCGTTCGAACGGCGTGGTGGGATCATCCGGGCGTTGCGGGAAGCCGGCGCGGCCCCGGTGAACTTTGCCTTCACCGACAGCGGCGTGCGGACCTGGCGTGCTCGCTCGTGATCCGTTGGACCCCGGACGGCGAGCCGCCCCGTCACGATGATCCACCGGGGCCGGGGTTGGTCTTGGACCGGGACGGCTGCCTGACCGTGGAGGGCCACCACCTCACCGACCCCGACGACCTGGTGCCGGAGGCGGGGGCGCAGGACGCTGTCCGACGGGCGGCCGCGGCCGGGCTGCGCATCGCCGTGGTCACCAACCAGTCGGTGGTTCGCCGTGGCCTGGTCTCGGCGGACACGATGCTGGCCATGCACGTCCGCCTGGCCGCCCTGTTCCCGGCCATCGAGGCGATCTACCACTGCCCGCACCGAGCGGGCCAGGGCTGCACCTGCCGCAAACCCCGGCCCCGGATGCCCGCCGCGGCAGTGGCCGACCTCGGCCTCGACCCCACTCGATCGGTCATGGTCGGGGACAAGGTGACCGACGCGGGGGCCGGCCGGGCGGCCAGCCTGGACGTCATGCTGGTGCGGACCGGCCACGGCTCGGACGAGGCCGACCAGGCCGCGGCGGTCGGCATCCCCGTCGTCGACTCCCTGGTCGTCGCGATCGACCGGATCCTCGCCGACTGACAGCCGGCTAGAGGCCCTTCGGCCTGGCCACCATCCGGGTGGAACGGCTCGGCCGCTGGGTCGCCTCATGGCGAGCCCCTTCGGCCCGGACACCGGCCGGGTGGAACGGCTCGGCCGCTGGGTCGCGGGCATACCGAAGCCCCTCGGCCCGGGCGGGGTCCGGACCGAGCGGCATCCGTGGCCAAGGAGGTGTTGTCGAGGTGCTTTCGTGGCGGGAGGGTGTGCGGGAGGACACACTGGGTGGCCACTGCTGTCACCGACGTCCGGATCATCGTGCAGACCGTCTTCGACGCCCACGTGGGCGAACTGCAGGATGCCCTCGCCGGCCTCGCCGACATGGTTCCGACGATCGACGATGCTGCCGCCGCCATCGCGAGGTCACTGGAACAGGATGGGACCGTGTTCGCTGCCGGGAACGGCGGATCGGCCGCGGAGGCGCAACACTTCACGGCCGAATTGCTCGGCCGGTTGCGCCCCGACCGCGACCGGGATCCCCTGGGGGCGGTGGCCCTGCACGCCGAGACCTCGACCCTGACCGCGGTGGCGAACGACTATGGCTACGACGACGTCTTCGCCCGCCAGGTGCGAGGCCTGGGCCGTCGTGGCGACGTCTTCGTCGGGCTGTCCACGTCGGGATCGTCGCAAAACGTCGTGCGGGCGGCCAGGGACGCGGCGGCCCGCGACATGGTCACCATCGCGCTGGTGGGCGGTGCGCCCGCGGACCTGCACGACACGTGCGACCATGTGCTGGCCGTCCCCTCCACGGCCATCGGGGCGATCCAGGAATGCCACCTCGTCCTCGTCCACCTGCTCGTGGAACGCGCCGAGGATCTGCTGTTCGGTCCACGCTGGGCGGATCGCTGACCGTCGAGTGCTCGTTGTGGCGCCTCCGGGCTTCCCAGGAGCGGTTGCGGACGCGGGGGCGCGGTCCGGCGCCCCCTGGCCGGCGTCCACCACTCACCTTCTGGTTTCCTGGAGGTTCCTCCTCGCGCTCGGCGTGGGCGTGCCATCGAGTCCGGCATGCAGCCTGCGGCCGATGCGCGCGACGTCGTCGTCGATGTCCTCGTCCACGTCCTGCACGGGTATCCGGAGCACTCGGATGCCGCCATCACCGAGGTCGTGGTCTCGTTCGCGATCACGCCGACGTTGGCCCGGTTCGAGGTGGTGGAAGCCGTCCACCTCCACTGCGAAATTGGCCCACCGCCACAGGAGATCGATTTCGTAGGACCGGCCGCTGACGGTCCGGACGACCACGTTGACCTCCGGTGTCGGCAAGCCGGCCGAGCCGCACGCCTCGATGACGCGTCGCTCCGTCCGTGACCGATGGCGCGGTGCGCCGGCCCGGAGCGCGGTCAGGACGCGAGGTCGTTTCGGGACACCGACGGCACGGTCGGCGACTTCGGCAAGTTCCGCCACGTGCAGCCGGCCGGCGATGACCAGTCCGGCCAGCACGTCGCCGCGCCCGACGTCGTCGACGCGGCCAGCAGTCTCCACCGTGGTCCAGGCGAGGGAGGTCACCGGGATCCGGTCCACGAGGACGACATCGCCAGCGGTCAGCGCACTGCGGCGTTCGACGGCGACCGTTCGAGACCGGCATCGACGGGCAGTGACGACGGTGATCGGTCCGGGACGGTCGTGGCCGGGCAGCCCGTGGAGGTGTGCCGCGCCGGTTCCCGCCAACGCGACCAGTGGCGGCGACTGGCCCGGCGGCTCGCGGCGACGTTGTTGGCGTTCGACGCGACGGACCGCAGCCAAGGCTCGACCCCGCCAGGTGTCGGGAACCCAACGGATCCGGTAGACCCCGGCGAAGGCACGGTCGAACACGCTGGTTCCCAGGGCGTGGTCGATGGTGTCGCCGGTCAGGCCCATGTCGAGCAGTTCCTCCCGAGTCACGACGCCGTGGTGCATCTCGGCCCAATCAGTGAGGCTTCGTCGTAGTCGCGGAGTCATCATCGGTCGATCATGGGCCATCCGGCCGCCGCGGCGGTCAGTCAGTTCTCGGCCTGTGGATTCCCGGAGCCGCTGACCGGGGTGAACGGTGGGCTGGGCTGGCCTTCCGGCCGGGCCGAGTCCGGGTGGAACGGCCGCGAGGATGCCGATCGGCGGGGGTCGGGCCGTTCGGGTTGGGCGGTGTCCGGGTGGAAGGGCCCTGGGGGCGGTTCGGCGGGTCGGGGCCGTTCGGGTTGGGTGGTGTCCGGGTGGAAGGGCCCTGGGGGCGGTTCGGCGGGTCGGGGCCGTTCGGGCTGGGTGGTGTCCGGGTGGAAGGGCCTTGGGCGGCGGCAGGTTGGGTTGGGGCCGTTCGGGCTGGGTGGTGCCCGGGTGGAAGGGCCTCGCGGATGGCGTTCAGAGGGGGTGACTGGCTGTCAGGGCTGGGCGAGTTCGGCGACCTCGACCAGGACGTCGGTCAGGGCGTAGTCCTTGGGGGTGAAGACCGCCGCCACCCCGGACTCGCGCAGGCGCTGGGCATCGGCCGGGGGGATGATCCCGCCGGCGACGACGACCGCGTCCGATCCGGCCGCGCGCAACCCGTCGACCACCGCCGGCACAAGTTCGAGGTGGGATCCCGACAGGATCGACAGGCCGACCAGGTGGACGTCTTCGTCGACAGCCGCGCGCACGATCTGCTCGGGGGTCAGCCGGATGCCCTCGTAGACCACCTCCATGCCCAGGTCACGGGCCCGCAGGGCCACCTGTTCGGCGCCGTTGGAATGGCCGTCCAGGCCCGGCTTGCCGACCAGGATCCGCAGCGGGCGGCCGAGGCGCTCCTGCACCACCTCGATCCGTTCGCGGCCGGCGGCCAGATCGCGACCGCCGCGGGTGCGCGTGGCCTGGCCGACCCCGGTGGGTCCGCGGTACTCGCCGAAGGTGTCGCGCAGTGCGCCGGCCCACTCGCCCGTGGTCACGCCGGCGCGGGCGGCCCGGATCGACGCCGGGACGAGGTTGTCGCGGGTCGCGGCGACCGCCCGGACCTCGTCCATGGCGGCCTCGACGGCGTCGTGGTCGCGGCGCTCGCGGTGGGCGGCAAGTCGCGCGACCTGCTCGGCCTCGGCCGCCGGGTCCACGACCAGGATCGACCCGGAACTGTCCGCGGCGCCCACCAACGGGCTCGGTTCAGCGGTCGTGTGCGCGTTGACGCCGATGACGACCTGGTCACCGGACTCGATCCGCTGCATCCGTGCGGCGTTGGCCGTGACCAGTTCGCCCTTCATGTGGTCGACGGCGGCGACCGCACCACCGAGGTCGAGGATGTGGTCCAGTTCCGCGGTCGCGGCGTCGGACAACTCGTTGACCTTGGCCTCCATCACGGTCGACCCCGCGAACAGGTCGGCATGGTCGAGCAGGTCGGTCTCGTGGGCCAGCACCTGTTGCATGCGCAGCGACACCTGCTGGTCCCACGGGCGCGGCAGTCCCAGCGCTTCGTTCCAGGCCGGCAACTGCACGGCGCGGGCGCGCGCATCACGGGACAGGGTCACGCCCAGCATCTCGATCAGGATCCGGCTGATGTTGTTCTCGGGCTGCTGCTCGGTCAGGCCCAGCGAGTTCACCTGCACGCCGTAGCGGAACCGGCGTGCCTTGGGGTCGGTCACGCCGTAGCGCTCCTGCGTGATGCGGTCCCACAGGTCCACGAAGGTGCGCATCTTCGCGATCTCCTCCACGAACCGGATCCCGGCGTTGACGAAGAACGACATCCGCGCCACCACCGACGGGAAGTCCTCGGCCGGGACCTGGCCCGATTCGCGTACGCCGTCGAGCACGGCGATCGCGTTCGCGAGTGCGTAGGCAACCTCCTGCACCGGCGTCGCCCCGGCCTCCTGCAGGTGGTAGGAGCAGATGTTGATCGGGTTCCACCGTGGCAGGTGTCGCCAGGTGTGCACGATCAGGTCTGTCGTCAGGCGCAGGGACGGCTCGGGCGGGAAGGCATAGGTCCCGCGCGACAGGTACTCCTTGATGATGTCGTTCTGGGTGGTGCCCCGCAGTGCCGCGACGTCGGCACCCTGCTCCTCGGCCACTGCGACGTACAGCGACAGCAGCCACATCGCGGTCGCGTTGATCGTCATGGACGTGTTCATCTCGTCCAACGGGATCCCCGCGAACAGCGTCCTCATGTCGTCGATGGAGGTGATCGGCACGCCGACCTTGCCGACCTCCCCTCGTGCCAGCACGTGGTCGCCGTCGTAGCCGGTCTGGGTCGGCAGGTCGAAGGCGACGCTCAGTCCGGTCTGGCCCTTGGCGAGGTTGGCGCGGTACAGCGCGTTGGACGCCTCGGCCGACGAGTGCCCGGAGTAGGTCCGGATCAGCCATGGACGGTCGCGCTCGGGCAGTGTGGCGGGCGAGCCGGGATCGGCCATGTCCGACTCCTGGGTGGTCGGTGCGGAAGATGTGTGCGGCGGGCGGGACCGGCCGGGCGAGCGGCACGGTCTGGCGCAGGGCACCTCGTGGTCCGTGGCGTGCCGTCAGGATAGGTCCCGGCCGGACCGGCACTCGTGCGCTCGGTGGGCGCGTTGCCCGATGTCCCCGGCAGCGCGTAGGGTCGGGGCATTGCCCCTGCGCCGGGCACCACCCGGCGTCCACTTTGCCCGTGCCCCGTCGAGTCCACTCCGGGCCGCCACTTCGCCGCCTCCGGGTCCACTCGACCGCACACGAACGAACAGGTCGCACCATGGGACGCCACGTCCTGGTCTGGGACGCCCCCAACATCGACATGACCGTCGCCAACATCATCGACGGCAAGCCCACCGCCCGGGAACGCCCGGACCTGGACGTTCTCGGCCGCTGGTTGGTCGCGCAGGCCGGCGAGGACGAGGTGGAGGCCTGCGTGTTCGTCAACGTGGCCGAGCACGTCGCCGGACCGATGCGCGGCTGGGTGCTGTGGTTGCTCGAACAGGGGTTCCGGGTCTTCGCCCGCCCCAAGGTCGAGGACTCCGACGTCGACGACGACATGGTCGACCACCTCTTCGCGCGCCGCGAGGAGGGCATCCTCACCCGCGCCTACGTCGGCTCCAACGACGCCCGCTGCTTCGTGGACCCGATGCTGGACCTGGTCGATGATGGCGTGGACGTGACGATCCTGGGCTTCGGGGAGTTCGCCGGCGGGCTGTCGTCCCAGGACCAGTTCACCTTCGTCGACCTGGAGTCGATCGACGGGTTGTTCGCGGCGCCGTTGCCGCGCATCAACCTCGAGGTCCTGCCGCTTGAGGGCCGCTGGTTCGAGCCCACCGGAGTCCTGGGCGGCTGATGTCGATCGCGGCGGCGGCGGTGCCGGCCCGGCGAAGGCGGCCGGGCCGAAGCGGCCGGGGCAGTAGCGTCGGGTCGCACCGAGCTGGCGGAGAGGCATGGGCGTGGCGGATGACACGGGACCGATCGGGGTGTCGTCGGAGGTCGGGCGCCTCCAGGCGGTGGTGCTGCACCGACCGGGGCTGGAACTGCAGCGCCTGACGCCCGACAACAAGGACGAACTGCTCTTCGACGAACTGCTGTGGCTCGAACACGCGCAACAGGAACATGACGCGTTCGCCGGGGTTCTGCGCGACGACGGCGTCGAGGTGCTCTACATCGAGGAACTCCTGGCCGACGTGCTGGCCGACGGTGACCTCGCCGAGCAGGTCGTGCTCGACCACGTCACCGACGACACGACCGGCCCGGTGGCCGTGGCCGGCGTCCGCGAGCACCTGCTGGGCCTGGGCCCGACCGACCTTGCCGACGCCCTGTACGCCGGGGTCGCGGTGGACGACGTCGAGGTCGCCGCGGGACTGGTCTCGTCGACCGCGGTGCCGGGGGCGATGCTGTTCAACCCGCTGCCCAACGCGGTGTTCATGCGGGACTCGTCGGCGTGGATCAACGGCGGGGTGGCGCTGTCGCCCATGAGCCGCACGGTGCGGCGGCGCGAGACCGCCCTGGTCCGCACGGTCGTCGACGGCCACCCCCGCTTCGACGGCGCGTCGGTGTGGTTCGGCCACCAGCGCACCGACCACCTGCAGGCCACCTTCGAGGGTGGGGACATCCTGGTCGTGGGGGAGCGCGGGCTGGCGATCGGGATGTCCGAGCGCACGACTGCCTCCGGGATCGAGTCGCTGGCGATGCACCTGTTCCGCGACGACGTCGTGGACCGCATCCTGGTCGTGGACCTGCCGAAGGTCCGGGCCGCGATGCACCTCGACACCATCGTCACCCAGGTCGACGTCGACGCCTTCATCACCTATCCGGCCATGACCCGCGACGTGCGCTGCCACCACCTGACCCCGCTCGGCGACGGCGTGCGCGTGATCGAAGCCTCCTCGATGGTGCGCGGGTTGGAGTGGGCGGCCGGGGTCGGCCACATCCGTGCCATCGAGCCCGACCTGGGCTCGACCCGGGCCGCACGCGAACAGTGGAACGACGCCAACAACACGTTGGCGCTCGAACCTGGGCGGGTCGTGGCCTACGAGCGCAACGTCGCGACCAACACGATCCTGGCCGATGCCGGGATCGATGTCCGGACCATCCCGTCGTTCGAACTGCCACGGGGTCGTGGCGGCCCGCGCTGCATGTCGTGTCCGGTCGCGCGGGCGCCGTTGCCGGCCTGATCGGCATGACGTCTCGGGATCCCGGCCCTCCTGACGCGTTGTCCGCGGGCGACCAGTTGGCCGGGCCGGGCGATCCGGTTGCGGACGGCCCGGTCGCGCGACTCCACGGTGTCGGGGTCGTCCGCGGCGGCACGACCCTGCTCGACGACGTCGACCTGGTCGTGCACCCGGGACGCCCAGTGGCCATCCTGGGCCCGAACGGGGCGGGCAAGACCACCCTCCTGCGCGTGCTGTCCACCCACCTGTTCCCCACCCGTGGCACGGTCGAGGTGCTGGGTGCACGCTTCGGGCGCACCGACCTGCGCACGCTGCGGTCCCGCGTGGCGCTGTCGTCGGTCGCGATGACCCCGCTGCTGCCGATGACCCACACGGCCGAGGCACTGATCGCGGCCGCCCGCGGAGGGACCCTTCGGCTCGGCGGCGCGATGGACCCCAGCGATCGGGCGGCCGCCCGCGATGCGCTGGGACGGGCGGGCGCGCGACACCTTGCCGAGCGCTCGGTCCGGACGCTGTCGCAGGGGGAGTGGCAGCGGGTGCAACTGGCTCGCGCACTGGTCGGCGGGCCCGACCTGTTGTTGTTGGACGAACCCTTCGCCGGGCTCGACCTGGGTGGTCGCGAGGCACTGGTGGCCGACCTGGACGACGTGCTGACACGGCCTGACGCTCCGGCCGTGGTGATGGTCGCCCACCACCTCGAGGAGTTCCCGACGGCCGTCCGCGACGCCCTGCTGCTGCGGGACGGACGGGTCGTGGCGGCGGGCGCGATCGCGGAGTCCGTCACCGACGAGACCGTGTCGACCACCTTCGGGTTGCCCGTCGTCGTCCATCGCGACGGCGGTCGGCTGACGGCCCGGGTCCGGCGCTGACCGGGTGCCGCGGCCCCGGCCATCGCTGTGCCCGGGGCTGCTTGGGCCGACGTCGACCCACGGGTGGACGCGACGATCGCGCGCCACCTACCCTTGACCCTCCCCGGGCACCGCAGTCGCGCCCGTCCGGGGCGGCCCCCGGTCGCCCCGCCACCCCCATCGAAGAGGCACCCACCATGCCCGAAGCCGTGATCGTCGCCACTGCTCGGACCCCGATCGGTCGTGCCTTCAAGGGCTCGATGACCGAACTGCGGGCCGACGACCTGACCGCGAACATCATCGGGACCGCGATGGAGCAGGTCCCGGCGCTGACCCCCGACATGGTCGAGGACCTGCACCTGGGGGTCGGCCTCCCCGGCGGTGAGCAGGGGTTCAACATGGCCCGGATCGTGGCGGTGCTGCTGGGGTGGAACGGCGTCCCCGGGGTCACGCTGACGAGGTACTGCTCGTCGTCGCTGCAGACCACGAGGATGGCGCTGCACGCCATCCGGGCCGGCGAGGGTGACGTCTTCGTGTCTGCCGGCGTCGAGATGGTGTCGCGTTTCACCAAGGGCAACTCGGACTCGCTGCCCGACACCATGAACCCGGCCTTCGATGACGCCCGCGCGCGGACCCAGGACGCAACCGAGGGCGGCGCGGACGAGTGGGTCGACCCGACCACCCTCGACAAGTTGCCTGACGCCTACATCCCGATGGGCCAGACCGCCGAGAACGTCGCCCTGCTGAAGGGCATCTCGCGGGCCGAGATGGACGAGTTCGCCCTGGCCTCGCAGCAGCGCTACGAACAGGCCGCGGCCGACGGGTTCTGGGCCAACGAGATCACCCCGATCGAACTGCCCGACGGCACGATGCTGGAGACCGACGACTCACCGCGGTCGGGGACGACCCTGGAGGGCCTGGCCGGACTGGACCCGGTGTTCCGCCCCGACGGTCGCGTGACGGCCGGAAACGCGTGCCCCCTGAACGACGGCGCCGCGGCCGTGATCGTCATGAGCGACACGAAGGCGGCTGAACTGGGGATCGAGCCGCTGGCCCGGATCGTCGCCACCGGCGTCAGCGCCCTCAACCCCGAGATCATGGGGTTGGGGCCCGTCGACGCCTCCACCCAGGCCCTGGAACGGGCGGGGATGACCATCGACGACATGGACGTCGTGGAGATCAACGAGGCCTTCGCGGCCCAGGTGCTGCCGTCGGCGCGGGAACTGGGGGTCGACCACGACCGCCTGAACCCACACGGCGGGGCGATCGCCGTTGGTCACCCCTTCGGCATGACAGGGGCCAGGATCACCGGGACCCTGCTGAACGGCCTGCGCCACACCGACGGGACGTTCGGCCTCGAGACCATGTGCGTCGGCGGCGGCCAGGGCATGGCGATGGTGGTGGAGCGGCTCTGTTGACGCCTGCCCTCGCGCTGGGGCGCTCGGGCAGGTTGCGGAACTCGCCAGGGGCTCGTTCTGCGGCTGCTGGCCTGACGCCTGCCCTCGCGCTGGGGCGCTCGGGCAGGTTTGCAGAACTCGCCAGGGGCTCGTTCTGCGCCTGCGACCCGAATGAAAAGGCATCACGATGGTCGACGATCCCACGGTCGAACTACGGCCCTGGACCGGGCCGATCCCGGACGACCACCCCGACGCCAACTTCCTGGTCGACGTGGCGACGTATTCGCTGGCTGACCCGCTCGCGACCCTGACGAGGTTGTCCGGATCGGTCGGCGTGCCGGTGGGGGCCCTGGCGCGCTACGTGCTGGCGAAGTGGGTG
>JBBSMS010000092.1:0-14055 GCA_038233055.1 Nitriliruptorales bacterium | reverse complement strand
GCACCATCGACTCCTACGCGTGGAACTTCGGCGACACCTCCGCCGCCGGGTCCGGGGCCACCCCCACCCACGCCTACACCGCCGCCGGCACCTACACCGTCACCCTGACCGTCACCGACGACCGGGGCGCCTCGACGCAGACATCGGCTCAGGTCACCGTGACGGCGCCGCCGCCGGGCAACCAGTCGCCGACGGCGTCGTTCACGCAGTCGTGCACCGACCTGTCCTGCGACTTTGACGGGGGCGGCTCCTCCGACCCCGACGGCACCATCGACTCCTACGCGTGGAACTTCGGCGACACCTCCGCCGCCGGGTCCGGGGCCACCCCGACCCACGCCTACACCGCCGCCGGCACCTACACCGTCACCCTGACCGTCACCGACGACCGTGGCGCCACCGCCCAGGCCACCGCCCAAGTCACCGTCACGGCGCCTCCCAGCCCCGCGGGCGACATCACCTTCGCCGCCGCCGACTCCAGCAGCTCCAACGCCACCAGTGCCCGCCTCACCCTGCCCGCCGGCATCCAGCCCGGTGACCAGCTGCTGCTGTTCCTGACCACCAACCGCTCCACCACCGCCACCAACCCCACCGCCGGCGGCGCCTGGACCCTGCTCCAGACCGGCTCCGGCGACCGCGCCCAGATACAGACCTGGATCTGGGCCCGCACCGCCGTGGCCGGCGACGCCGGCCGCACCGTCCCGGTCGCCCTGAGCAACCGCTCCAAGTACGTGATGAGCGTCGCCGCCTACCGCGGCGCGACCCTCGACACCTCCGCCCTGGCCGCCGAGACCGTCAACCGCAGCGCACACACCACCCCCACTCTCACCGCCACCACCACCGGCTCCTGGCTCGTCTCCTACTGGGCCGACAAGACCAGCGCCACCACCGACTGGGCCTCCCCCACCGGCGTCACCGACCGCACCGAGGAGATCGGCGCAGGCTCCGGCCGCGTCACCTCACTGCTCGCCGACACCGGACCCGTCCCCACCGGCACCGTCGGCGGCCTCACCGCCACCGCCACCTCCTCCTCCCTCAAGGCCCTCACCGCCAGCATCATCCTGCGACCCACCCCCTGACCCATCCCATCCCCCGCGGCTAGCCGGAGGAGAACCGGATGATCCCCGTCCAGCGACCACGTCTGGTACCTGCGATCGCCCTGGTGCTGAGCCTGGCCCTGGTGGGCCTGGCCGCCCCGGCGTCGGCTGCCGAGCCGGTCCCGCTGTCCGTGGGCGACTCCGCCCGCGGACAACTCGGCAACGGCAGCCTGGGCAGCCGGACCTCTCCTGGTCCGGTCGACGTGTCGGGGGCCGTGGCCCTCGCGAGCGGGCGGGACCACGGCTACGCCCTCGACGGGGGCGGCCGCGTCTGGGCCTGGGGCGCGGGCGACAAGGGACAAGTGGGTGACGGGGGCACCGCGGACCGGCCGACCCCCGTCCGGCTTTCGCTCACGGACGTCGTCCAGCTCGAGGCCGGGCACTACCACGGGATCGCGTTGCGGTCGGACGGCACCGTGTGGACCTGGGGGTTCGGCAACCTCGGCCAGTTGGGGCTCGGGACCACCAGCAACCGGCGGCAGCCGACGATGGTGCCGGGGCTGTCCGGGGTCGTCTCGGTGGCGGCGGGGCGAGACGCCTCGTACGCGGTGCTCGGCGACGGGACTGTACGCGCCTGGGGCAGCAACGCCCTGGGCGAGGTCGGCGACGGGACGACGACACGACGGCTGTCCCCCACGGCGGTCACAGGGCTCACCGGTGTCGCCGAGCTCGGCGTCGGCCGCAACCACGTGCTCGCGCGGACAGGGAACGGTTCGGTTTGGGCCTGGGGGGCCAACGACTACGGCCAACTCGGGGATGCGACCACGACCCGCCGGCTCCAGCCCGTCCGCATCAGCGTTGGCCCGGCCCGGCATGTGGACGCCGGTGCGCACCACTCGATCGCGGTCCTCGACGACGGGCGGGTGCTGACCTGGGGCCGTGGGTACCGGGGCCAGCTCGGTCTGGGGAGCACCGGCGGGCGCAGCACCCCCACCGTGGTCCCGGGCATCCCCGCAATGGTGGAGGTCGGTGACGGGCGCGACACGTCCTTCGCGATGACCGCGACGGGCGACGTGTGGGCGTGGGGCGAGAACACCTCCGGGCAGCTCGGCGACGGCACCACGCTCACCCGGACGTCCCCGGTACGGCTGACCGGCATCTCGGGCATCGCCGCGACGCAAGGCGGCGCGTTGCACACCCTCTTCATGCCGATTACCGGCATCGCTCCTCCGCCGGGGAATGTGGCGCCGACCGCGTCGTTCACCGCGTCGTGCACGGACCTGGGGTGCTCGTTCGACGGGCGCGCGTCCGTCGACAGCGACGGCACGATCACCAACTACGCGTGGGACTTCGGCGACGGGGCCACCGGCACCAGCGCCACCACCACCCACCCCTACGCCACCGCCGGTACCTACACCGTGCGCCTGACCGTCACCGACAACCAGTCGGCCACCGGCACCACCACCCGCACCGTGACCGTCACCAACCCGCCCGCACCGACCGGTGACGTGGCCTTCGCCGGCGCCGCCTTCAGCACCGGCAACGCCACTTCCGCCCGGCTCACCCTGCCCGCCCCTGTCCAGCCCGGGGACCAGCTCCTGCTGTTCCTGACCACCAACCGGGCCGCGACCACCACCGGCCCCACCGCCGGCGGCACCTGGAGGCTCCTGCAGAACGGGTTCGGCGACCTCAACCAGATCCAGACCTGGGTCTGGGAACGGACCGCCGTGGCCGGTGACGCCGGCCGCGTGGTCGCCGTCCCGCTCAACGTCCGCGCCAAGTACGTCCTGACCGCCGCCGCCTACCGCGGCGCGACCGTCGACTCCTCCACGTTCGCCGCCGAGACCGTCAACCGCGCCGCCCACACCACCCCGGCCGCCACCCTGGACGACACCGGCTCCTGGGTGGTCTCCTACTGGTCCGACAAGACCAGCGCCACCACCGACTGGGCCTCCGCCACCGGCGTGCAAGACCGGGCCGAACCCATCGGCGCCGGCTCCGGCCGCGTCACCTCACTCCTGGCCGACAGCAACGCACCACTGCCCAACGGCACCACCCCCGGCCTGACCGCCACCGCCAACGCCGCCTCCCGTAAGGCCACCATGGTCAACGTCGTCCTACGCCCCACCGCATAGCACCACCACCGGCACCTCCAGGTCCACACGCTCTCGCGGGCGGGTGGTGATGCTCGGCGCGGTGCGGTCGATGGTGCCGCGCAAGACCGTGGGGCTGCTCTACTCCCCACCAGGCACCGGTCGTCAGGAGGCTGGCCGCAGCGCGACGCTCCACGTCGTGGCACGCGCGCCCGCGGCGTCGCTCGACGCGCTGACGCCCGAGGGTGGTTCCGGGCCCGGCAGGAGTCGACCCGTCGACGACCAGCGAGGTCACGCGCCCGCTACCGATCCCGATGGACTCACCCCGCACGACGGTGTCGGCGGGGGCGGTCCAGTCGGTGGTCACCGAAGACTTGTCCGCCCAGTAGGAGACCACCCACCCGAGAGGGGTCGGGGACAGCGACGTCGGGGGTCGCACGCACCGGGGTCACCTCGTCGCTGCCGACGCGTGCGACGGCAGCCACGGGGTCGGTGGCTGTCCCGGAGTACGCGAGGAGCTGGGCGTCGATCTTCATGGTCGTGGGCGTGGTCAGGACGACGGTGCTCCCGGCGTCCGTGTCCAGCGCGGCACGGCTGAACCTTCCTGCAGGCGGTGGTGGCCCTGCACTGGATCTACCTCGTGGTCGGGTCGTGCAGATGGCGCTCGGGCGGCCTCGGACCGCACGTTCCCTGCCAGTCGGCCCGACGACGGGGGGCCGGGCGGCCATGTCGCAACTGGGGCGCCGCAGGTGATGCTGGCCGGGCCAGTGGACGTCGGTTCGGTGGCGCAACGACGAGTCGGAATGACCATGGCCAACCAATGGGTGCAGTTGTTCGGTGACGGTGATGCGACTCAGCGGGACCTGTTGGGTGGCAAGGGAGCCAACCTTGCCGAGATGACCCGCATGGGCCTGCCCGTTCCACCGGGTTCACGATCACCACGAGCGCCTGCCGGGCGGCGATGGGCGACGAGGGTCGCAGCCCGACCGGCCTGATGGACGAGGTCCGCGAGGCCATGGCCGACCTCGAGCAGCGCCGCAGCCTGGGGTTCGGGGACCAGGACCGCCCACTTCTCGTGTCGGTCCGTTCCGGTGCCAAGTTCTCGATGCCGGGGATGATGGACACCGTGCTCAACCTCGGGCTCACGCCGGACACGCTCCCGGCGCTGGCGGCCCGTCACGGCACCTGGTTCGCCCGAGACGCCCACCGCCGCGTCCTGGACCAGTTCGCCCAGGTCGTGCTGCACGTCCCCGGGGAGGTGCTGGCCACGGCCGCACGGCCGATCCTCGAGGAGGCGGGCGTGACCGATCCCAGCGGGTTGGGGGAACCGGCCCTGGCCGCGTTGGCCACGGCCTACGAGGCCGCCATCCGCGTGCACACGGGGCGGCCGTTCCCGTGGGACCCCGTGGACGCAACTGCAGTTGGCGATCGAGGCCGTCTTCGGCTCGTGGAACGGGCGACGGGCGCGGACCTACCGGCGCCTCAACCACATCTCCGACGACTTGGCACGGCCGTGAACATCCAGGCGATGGTGTTCAGCAACACCGGCCCCGAGTCCGGGACCGGCGTGGCCTTCACCCGCGATCCGGCCACCGGCGAGAACACGCCGTTCGGAGACTTCCTGTTGTCGGCCCAGGGTGAGGACGTCGTGGCGGGGACTCGCAACACCGAACCTCTGGCCGACCTCGCCGACCACTTCCCGGCGTGCAACGACCAATTGATCGGGGTCTTCAACCAGCTCGAGCATCGCTTCCGGGACATGTGCGACATCGAGTTCACCGTCGAGGACGGGGAACTGTTCATCCTTCAGACGCGGGTCGGCAAGCGCAGCGCGACGGCGGCGCTGCGCATGGCCGTCGACATGGTCGACGAAGGACTCATCGACCGACCCACGGCCGTGCGTCGGTTCAGCCCCGACCAGCTCAAGCGCCTCCTGCATCCCCGCTTCGACCCCACGTTCGACCTCGAGGTGCTCACGACGGGGCTGCCGGCCTCGCCGGGGGCGGCATGTGGCCAGGTCGTGTTCACGTCCGACGAGGCCGAGGCTCGTGCCGCCGCCGGCGACGACGTCGTGCTCGTCCGCACCCAGACCTCGCCCGAGGACCTCCACGGCCTCGTCGCCGCCACGGGCGTGCTCACCAGCCGGGGCGGACTGGTCAGCCACGCGGCGGTGGTCGCGCGGGGCATGGGCACCCCGGCCGTGTGTGGCGCGGCGGACGTGGAGATCGATGTCGACCTCGGGCTGTTCCGCGTGAGAGACACGGTCGTGCAGGCCGGGGACGTGATCTCGGTGGACGGCAGGACCGGCCAGGTCGTGGTCGGCCGGGTCCCCGTGGTGGCCCCCGACCCACCCAAGGAACTCCTGCGCCTGCTCGAGTGGGCCGACGACGTGCGTGACCTGGCGGTCTGGGCCAACGCCGACACGTCCGGTGACGCCTCGGTGGCGCGTGCCGGCGGCGCGACCGGGATCGGACTGTGCCGGACCGAACACCAGTTCCTCGGCGAGCGACTGCCACTGGTGCAGCGTGCGATCCTGGCCGACGACGAGGCCGACGAGGCCGACGCGATGCAGGCGCTGTACCTGCTGCATCGCGAGGACTTCACCGGCTTGCTGGAGGTCATGGACGGCATGCCGGTCACGGTGCGGCTGCTGGATCCGCCGCTGCACGAGTTCCTCCCCGACCTGGACACGCTGCTCGTCCACCAGGCCCGCGGTGACTTCGATGCCGAGGACGAGCGGGAGTTGACGGCCGTCCGGGCGTGGCACGAGGAGAACCCCATGATGGGGATCCGCGGCGTGCGGCTGGGACTGTTGCGACCGCGGTTGTACGCCATGCAGGTGCGTGCCGTGCTCGACGCGGCCATGGCCCGTGCGGAGGCCGGCGGTGACCCGCAGCCCCGCATCATGGTGCCGCTGGTCGCGACCGAGTCCGAGCTGGTGGCCGCGATCAAGGCGGTGCGGGCGGTCGCCGAGGAGGTCCTGCCGGCCGCGGGGGCGCCCTTCGACTGGAAGTTGGGGGCCATGATCGAGACGCCCCGCGCCGCGGTGGTGGCCGGTGCGATCGCCACCCATGTCGAGTTCCTGTCGTTCGGGACCAACGACCTCACCCAGATGACCTTCGGGTTCTCCCGCGACGACGTCGAGGCCCGGTTGATGCCGCTGTACCTCAGCGACGGCCTGTTGCCGGACGACCCGTTCGCCACCATCGACGTCGAGGGTGTGGGTCGGCTGGTCGCGATGGCCGTGGAAGCGGCCCGGACCGCCCACCCCGGGATCGACATCGGCGTGTGCGGCGAACACGGCGGCGACCCGGCCTCCATCGACTTCTTCCAGCGAGTCGGGTTCGACGAGGTGTCGTGCTCGCCCTTCCGGATCCCGGTGGCCCGTCTGTCGGCCGCCGACGCTGCCCTGGCCATCGACCCGGACGCCGATTGTTGACGGGTCGGTCGAGCCAGCGCGACTGCGCCGTCGACGATGCACCTCGTGGAGTACCGACCACCGGTGCTTCGTGCCGGCATCCTCGCAGGTGACCGGGCATTCTGGGCGCAGACCATTCCCGTTGAGGAGCCGCGCATGACCACGAAACTCGACGGACGAGGTGGTGGACGGGCAGGCATCCGTCGGGGACTCCGACGTGATGGTCCGGATGTTCTCGGCCAAGCCCTACGACGAGGCAGCCTTCCACGCCGCCAACGTCGTCCACGGCCACGACCTGGAGTTCCTGCCGACGCGGTTGGAAGCCCGGACCGTCGGCCTGGCCGCGGGGGCGCCGGTGGTGTGCGCCTTCGTCAACGACGAACTCGACGCCACGGTGGTCCGGGTATTGGCGGCGGGGGGCACGCGCGGGGTGGTCCTGCGCTGTGCCGGGTTCAACAACGTCGACCTGGACACCGCAGCCGAACTGGGCCTGCGCGTGCTGCGCGTGCCGGCCTATTCACCGAACGCCGTGGCCGAACACACCCTCGCGCTGGTCCTGGCACTCAACCGCAGCGTCCACCGCGCCTACAACCGGGTGCGCGACGGCAACTTCAGCCTGGACGGCCTTGTGGGCTTCGACCTGGCCGGGGCGACGGTCCCCGTCGTGGGGACCGGCACCATCGGGGCGATCGTGGCGCGACTGTTGTGGCACCTCCGCTGCAAGGTGCTGGCCGTCGACCCGTTCCCGGACGGGCACCTGGTCGACCTGGGCGTGGAGTACGTGTCGTTCAACGAAGCCCTGGCCCGCGCCGAGGTCATCACCCTGAACTGCCCACTGACCGAACAGACCCACCACCTGGTCGACGCCGACGCCATCGCGAAGATGCGGGAGGGCGTCATGCTGGTCAACACGGGACGTGGTGCCCTGATCGATGCCGAGGCTGCCGAGGCCGGGCTCAAGTTGGGTCGGATCGGGTCGCTGGCGCTGGACGTCTACGAGGAGGAGGCGCGCCTGTTCTTCGAAGACCGCAGTTCCGAGGTCATCGACGACGACGTCTTCGCCCGCCTGCTGACCTTTCCCAACGTGCTGATCACCGCCCACCAGGCCTTCCTCACCCGCCAGGCCCTCGCCGCGATCGCCGAGACCACCCTGGCCAACGCGGCCGACGTCGTGACGGGCCGTCCGTCCGACAACGAGGTGGCCATCGACGGCGGCTGACTGTGGCGCCCGTGGCGTCAGCGGCCGTCGGACATCTCGCCGTCATGCAGCGTGACGCAGCGCCACTCACCACCGTTGCGGGCGTCCCAGGTGACGATGCGACTGTCGGTGACGGCGGGGTCGGCGTCGCAACGCCGCGTTTCGCCTCGGCGGCCGGGGGTCCCGGCCAGGTCGGGACCACTGGGCCGGATGCGCCGGGCCGGATGCAGCGGTGCCGCTCGTCGCCACCACCCACCATGGTCCATGAGACGACCGACCAGGTTGCTCGAAGGCATCGATCCGACGACCGGGGATCCCCCACATGAGCATCCAGTCCGCCAGCTCCACGACCGCCTCCGCCCTGGCCTTCGTCATGGCCCTCGGTGCCGTGATCGTCGCGCTGTTCGCCTCCGGGATCGCGATGTCGGTCCGGATGGGTGCCGAGCCGGTGGCAACCGGCGCGGGCGCAGCGGACCCGGAAGGCGCGGCAGGTGTGGTGAGCGCGGCGAGCGCGGCGACGGCGGCGGTCGCCGTCACGCTGACCGAGTACGACATCGAAGCGGCCGCGGACACCATCCCGACCGGCTCGACCCTCGCGGTGTCCAACGACGGCCAGATCCCCCACAACCTGGAGGTCCGCGGCGAGGACCTGGGCACTGGCGACCTGGCCGCGGGATCGTCGGGCACCCTCGACGTCAGCGGCCTGGCGCCGGGAACCTATGAGTGGGTGTGCGCGATCACCGGTCACGAGTCGTCGGGCATGTCCGGGAACTTCACCATCGACGCAGGCACCGCCGTGGCCGCCGACGACGGCGAGACGGCCGCGGCCGGCATGGACCACCAGGCCGGCACCGATGCGGCGGCCACCATGCCGACGTCGGCGGACATGGAACAGGCCATGCAGGACTCGCTGGCGGCCTTCCCCGCCGAGACCGCGGGCAAGGGCGCCCAGGTCATGGAACCCACCATCATGGAGGACGGCACCAAGTTGTTCGAATTGGTGGTCGACGAGGTCGAGTGGGAGGTGGAGCCCGGCAAGGTCGTCGACGCACTGGCCTACAACGGCCAGATCCCCGGCCCCACGCTGAAGGCCGACATCGGCGACGACGTCATCATCCGGGTCACGAACGAGCTCGACGACCAGGGCACCAGCCTGCACCCACACGGGCTGCGGGACCACGACTTCGCGATCGACGGCGTCACCTACATCGCCCAGGATCCCATCGCGACAGGCGAGACCATGGACTACGCCTTCACCGCGGACCAACCCTCGGTCGTGATGTACCACTCCCACCACATGAGCCTGCACCAGGTCCTCAACGGCCTCGCCGGCTCGATGATCATCGGCGACTACGCCGAGTTGGCCGGGGTCGACGGGGTGGTGGACGAGATCGTGATGGTGACCAACGACGCGGGTTCCCTCGGCTTCACCCTCAACGGCAAGTCCTTCCCGGCGACCGAGCTGTACCAGTACACCAGCGGCGACAAGGTCATCGTCCACTACTACAACGAGGGCCTCATGGCCCACCCGATGCACCTGCACAACCAGGACGGGCTGGTGATCGCCAAGGACGGCTACGTGCTCGACGACCCCTGGTACATGGACACCCTGAATGTCGCGCCCGGCGAGCGCTACACGGTCGTGTACGAACTCGAGCAGCCGGGTACGTGGGTCTGGCACTGCCACATCCTCAGCCACGTCAAGCGCGACGACGGCTCGATGTTCGGGATGCTCACCGCCATGGTCGTCGACGAGCCCACCGAGGGCCGACCACGAGGCAGAGGAGCACGTCCGAGCCTCGTTCGGAGCTCAACCAGGGTCAGCGGCGACGAAGATGCAGACGGGTGGCGGCCCACCGTCGTCACCGAAGCCGTCGCGCCATGACCTGGCTGCGGACGTGCTCACCCTTCGCGATCCTCGATCACCACGTTGAGGGTCGCGTTGCCGGCGTCGTCGTCCGGACCGTCCTGCGCCACCAGCAACAGCTCGAGGTCGCCGCGCATCAGGGTCGCCGCGACCCCGTCGCCGCGGTCGGCGACCGGCTCGATGACCTCCCACCCGTCCGCCTCCAACTGGGCGATGTAGTCGTCGCCCAGGACTTCCGCCGCCTTTGCGTTGCCCTGTGTCTCGAAGACCTGCGAGACCGTCGCACCCTTCGCCTGCGGTCCGCCCCTCGGACGGGTTCCTGCCGGCAGTGGCAACCCGCCCAGGGCCACGCCGAGATCGCTCTGCTCCGTGACGTCCTGCACCGGGCCCGACGGATCGGGGTCCGCGCTGGTCGACGACGTCAGGGCAGTGGACGCGGCCACCGTCGAGGACGACGGCGAGCCGCCGGAGGTGGCCTCCCGGATGTCGTCGGCACAGCCTGCGAGGACGAGGACGAGGGCGAGGGAGAGGGCAAACACGGCGGTGTGGGTCCGGCGTGACACGAGATCGGGCCGTTCGTCGACGGAGGCGGATCCCTCACCGTACGGCCGTCCGGCACGGTGGACTCCGCCGAACGTCGGGGTCCTGGACCGGCGGCCGGCGGCCATCGCGTCCCCGGGGGAGTATCTGGCGCGACCCCTGGCGGCTCTGGATCAACAGATGCCCCTCGCTCCCCGTGGGAGCCGATCCGGCCGACACGTCCGCAGACGGGTCGTCGTCGAGGTCGGTCACTCCCTGCCGGAGCCGACGTGCCCACGGACTCAGCCATCCCATGGGGCCGGGAAGGTGACCCCGATCCCGTCCAGGACCTCTTGGCAGATCGTGGCCAGGGTCGCGACCTGGCCGTCGTCGAGGTGGTCGAACAGGGCGGCGCGCACCGAGTCCACGTGGTCGGGGGCGGCTCGCACCATCAGGTCGTGGCCGGCGTCGGTCAACGACGCCAGGGTCACCCGACCGTCGCTCTGGCTTCGACTGCGACACACCAGGCCGCGGCGCTCCATCCGCGACACCACGTGGGACAGTCGCGACAGGCTGCCGTTGGACCAGTCAGCCAGGCGGCTCATCGGCAGCGTGTGGTCGGGGGCGTCCGACAACCCGGCCATCACCTGGTACTCGAAGAGGGTGACCCCGTGGGGTTCCAGCGGTTGCTCGAGTTGTCGCGGCAGCATGTGCGTCACCGCCGCGAACAGGCGCCACGCCTCCAGTTGGGAGGGGGTGAGCCACCGGTCGTCGTCCATGCCTCGAACGATACGTGCGCGGCGGCCGTGGTGCCGCTCGACCCGCGTGGGGACGCTTCGGGCCGCACCCGCTCTCGCGCGCGGGCTGCAGGCCCCGACCTCGCGGATCGAGGCGGCCCCGCACGCCCGGCCTGACGGCCGGGCGACTCCCCGACCCACGGTCCCTACGGTGGACTCGTCGTCGGACCGAGGCCAACCTGTGGACGTGCACATCGTCGCCGCCACCGACGTCGGCCACCTCCGGCAACGCAACGAGGACCACGCGGTGGCGGCCGGAGTGCTGCTGACCGGACCGGAGACCGGCCTCGAGGACCGGATCACCGAGCCGTCGGTGGTCGCGGTGCTGGACGGCATGGGCGGACATCCCGCCGGTGACGTCGCGTCGCGCCTGGCCGGTGAGGCCATCGCGGCGGCACGCGTCCCGACCGATGCCGCCGAGGTCGCGGACCTGGTGGACAACCTGGAGGAACTGCTGGTCCGCCACATGCGGGACCATCCCGACACGACCGCGATGGGCACCACGCTGGTGGCGGCCTCGCTGCTGGACGACGCCCATGCCATGGTCTTCGGGGTTGGCGACTCGACCGCTCGGTGGTGGCAGGGCGGGACGTCCACCTCCCTGCTGGCGCTCGACCGCGGGCCCTTCGGCGGCATCACCCAGGTGCTCGGCGGTTCCACGGGAACGGAGGCGCTGCATCCCCACGTGACCACGGTCGAGGGACCCGGCCGCCTCTTGCTGTGCAGCGACGGCCTCTCGGACGTGGTCGGGACGGCCCGGATCGACGACCTGCTCGCCGAAGTCGACGCCGCGACCGCGGTCTCCAGGCTGGTGGACGCCGCACTGGCCGCCGGCGGCCCCGACAACGTCACCGTCGTGGTCGTCGACCTGGACGCGCCCACCCCTCGCTGACCACTCGCCCGCGACACAGTCGGAACCCTCCGTTGGCCCGTGACGTCCCGCGGGGGACCCGGGAGACGACATGGCACACCATCCCACGAGGCCACGCACGCAATCTGCGCTCGTGCTGGCCGCACTCGCGCTGGCCGTCACAGGCTGTACGGCCCCCGGCGACGCGGCGACGGCCGCCTCCCCGTCCGCCTCGTCATCCACGGCCTCCGGCCCACCCACGCCGTCACCGGCTCTGACGACGGAGCCCCTGCCTGTCGCGTCGTCCGCGTCGCCGGAGCCCTCGGTCGGAACACCGACGACGGACCCCACGGACACGCCGACACCCGGTCCCGATGACCCGTCGCCCGTCGACGGTCACCGCGTGCTCTTCGTCACGGGCGGCTGGTTCGACGACGAGGTGCCCGACTGCCCACGGTTCGAGGCGTCGGTGCCCGAGGACGCGTGGCAGGCCGTGCGCACCGGCGCGCTGCCACCGCCCGAGGGGATCGACGACGGCATCGGCTGTGGGGGCGAGTACGTCGACGGCGTGTCCGTGCGCGCCGTTGCGCTCGATGGCGACCGCGACCCCGAGGCGCCCCCGGCCGCGGCGTGCCTGTCCGATGCCGACGACGACGACGCGGCTGCCGCCGCACTGTGGCAGGCCTACACCGATGGCGCGGAGGTCGTCCGGACCGCGTCGTGGACGGGCGCGATCGTCAGGGTCGAGGTTGGTGGTGTGTGCGCCCTCACCGACCCCGACGGGTGTCCCGACCCGATGGTCCGCACGGCATCGGACAGGCCGGTGCTGGCCGCGGTGTCGGACGCCGACCTCGAGCGCCATCCGATGCCCGGCCTGGACGTCGTCGACCACGTCGGCAGTTGCGGCAACGCGCCCTCTGACGGACTGGGCGTGCTCGTGACCGTCCGCCGCGAGGCCGGGGCCAAGACGGTGGGCCAGACGGTGGTCGCCTGCCTGGACGAGTTCCCCGACGGCGCGTTGTCCGACCTGGTCGCCGGGATGGCCGACGAGGCGAGTTCCTGACGACGGTCCCCACGCGGCCCACGCGCGAGCAGGCAGATTGGCAGCGCCCTTCCCCAACCCGCGCCCGGGCGACCGCCGAAACCGGCCGACCGGTCGGAGCCGACGCCGTCGTCTCCGTCGTCGTGCTGGTGGAACGTCGATCCCGCGGCCTACGAGGCCGCCGTCACCGACTTCCTCACCCGCTGGCCCAGCCCCGGCGACCAGTCAGGCCACCGTGGTGGCTCCCGACATCCCCCCGGCGCTGGAGGCCCTTCCACCCGGATCCAGCCCGGGCCGAACGGCGCATGCACGGCCACGTCCCACACCCAAGGCCCTTCCACCCGGACCCAACCCGGTCCGAACGGCGCATGCCACGGCCATCTCCCACACCCGAGGCCCTTCCACCCTGACCCTGCCCGGGCCCAAACGCCGAACGGCAGTCGACCGCCCACCTCCCGAGCAAGGCCCTTCCACCCGGACCCAGCCCGGGCCGAACGGCAGGCGACCACCTCCCACGCCCGAGGCCCTTCCACCCGGACCCAGCCCGGGCCGAACGGCGGATGGCCCGGATGGTGAGGAAGGGGCAGGCGTGCCGGGAGTAGCCTCGACCCGCGTGCGGTCCGCGTCGGGAACCGTGCAGCGTCCGCGACCGCAACGAACCGAGGAAACCCGATGGCCATCACCGCCGACGTCGTGGTCGTGGGAGCCGGACTGGCCGGCTTGAACTGTGCCCGCCACCTGGTCCGAGCCGGGCGATCGGTGGCGGTGGTCGAGGGCGACGACGGGGTCGGCGGCCGGGTCCGGACCGACGAGGTCGACGGCTTCCTGCTCGACCGCGGCTTCCAGGTGCTGTTGACGCACTACCCCGAACTGCAGGCCGACATCGACCTGGACGCGCTCGACCTCCGGGCGTTCTCCTCGGGCGTTACCGTGCGGCGGGACGGACGGTTCGTCCGCCTGGCCGACCCGACCCGCGAGCCACGCTCGGTGCTGCGGGCCCTGTGGCTGGCCACACCGCTGGACGGCCTCCGGTTGCTGCGGTGGCGACGACGGGTGCTCGGACGGGACGGCGACCTGCTGGCGACCGACCGGCAGGTGGCCGTGGCGGCGTTGCTCGCGCAACGCCGCGGCTCGGACGCCCTGGTCGACGGCGTCTTGCGGCCGGTGGGGGCCGGGGCCGGGGTCGCCCCCCCCCTCGCGCCCGCGGGCCGGGTGGGGGGACTGGGCTTCCGGGCGG
>JBBSMS010000091.1:0-14218 GCA_038233055.1 Nitriliruptorales bacterium | reverse complement strand
GCAGTCGACCTTGATCAGGTCACCCTCGCGCAGGACCACGTCGGCCGAGGGGATGCCGTGCACGATCTCGTCGTTCACCGACGTGCACAGGGTCCCGGGGAACGGGGGCACCGACCCGAAGCGGCCGCCATAGCCCTTGAAAGACGGGATGCCGCCGTCACCGGTGATCACCTTCTCGGCGAGCCGGTCCAGGTCGAGCGTGGAAACCCCGGGTACGACCGCATCGCGGACGGCCTCGTGGGCCTTGGCCACCAGCGCACCGGCGACCGCCATCTTGTCGATCTCGCGGCGGGACTTCTTGATGATCATTACCACAACCTCCGTCGACCCTCGATCGTATGACGTCCGGGGTCCGCCCCGCGTCGCGAGCCACACGTCCGGTCCGCCCTCTCGTGTCGTTCGTCGGTCAGGCGTACTCGACGACGGCCGCCTCGACGCGGGCGGTCACCTCGTCGACCTTGCCGACGGCGTCGATGGCGACCAGCAGGTCGCGCTCGTCGTAGAAGGCGACCAACGGTTCCGTCTGCTCGCGGTAGACGTCCATCCGGTTGCGTACGACCTCCTCGATGTCGTCGTCGCGCTGGAACAACTCCTTGCCGTCGACGTCACACACGCCCTCGACCTCCGGCGGGTTGGCGGTGACGTGGTAGACGTGACCGTCGGGGCAGGACCGGCGCCCGGTCAACCGCTCGACCAGGTCCTCGTGGTCGATCTCGAAGTTCACCACGACGTCCAGCGGGGTGGCGGCCTGGTCGAGGACGGCCTCGAGTGCCTCAGCCTGCTCGATGGTGCGCGGGAAGCCATCGAAGAGGAACCCGTCGTCGGTGTCGTCGGCCGTCAGGCGGTCGGCCACCATCCGGATCACCACGTCGTCGGGGACCAGCTCCCCGGCGTCCATGTACTGCTTGGCCTCGACCCCGATCGGGGTCTCGTCCCGCAGGTTCGCGCGGAAGATGTCGCCGGTCGAGATGTGCGGGATGCCGTGGGCGGCCGCGACCGTGGCGGCCTGGGTGCCCTTGCCGGCTCCCGGCGGTCCGAGCAGTATGAGGCGCATGGGAGGTCCTTGGGAACTCGGCGAGGCACCGGGCGGGCAACCCGGGCCGGGGACTAGGCGAGGAAGCCCTCGTAGTTGTGCTGCATCAACTGGCCTTCGATCTGCTTCATGGTCTCGAGCGCCACACCCACCATGATGAGCAGCGACGCACCACCCAGCGGGAACTGGCTGATGTCGAACACCGCGAACGCGATGAACGGCATGATGGCGACGGCGACCAGGTACAGCGAGCCCGGCAGCGTCAGTCGCGACAGCACCTTGTCGAGGTACTCCGCGGTCTGGCGTCCGGGCCGGATGCCGGGGATGAACCCGCCGTACTTCTTCATGTTGTCCGCCACCTCGATCGGGTTGAAGGCGATCGCGGCATAGAAGTAGGTGAAGAAGAGGGTCAGGACCGCGAAGGTCGCGATGTAGGCCGGCGTGATGCCGCCCTGCTGGGGGGCGAACCAGCGCTCGACGAAGTCGTTGATCGGCGGCCACGAGGTGATCTGGCCCAGCAGCTGCGGCAGTGCCAGCAGCGACGAGGCGAAGATGATCGGGATCACGCCCGACTGGTTCACCTTCAGCGGGATGTAGGTCGACTGGCCGCCGTAGGAACGTCGCCCCACCGTCCGGCGCGCGTACTGCACCGGGATCCGGCGTTGGCCCTGCTCCATGAACACCACGGCGAAGGTGACCAGGATCCCGATGGCGAGGACCATGACGACCAGGCTCCAGCCGTCCCACAGCGCGTCGAGGTTGTCACCCTTGACGATCTGCAACTGGGACGGGAACTGGCTCAGGATCGACACGTAGATCAACAGCGACATCCCGTTGCCGACTCCGCGGTTGGTGATCAACTCACCGAGCCACATGATGACGGCGGTGCCGGCGGTCAGGGTCAGCACCATGAACAGGATCAGCCATGGCGAGTCGCTGACCAGCACGGACGACTCGCTGCCGAACAGGGCACCGGTGCTGGCCAGGCTGATCAGGGCTGTGGACTGCAGCAGCGCCAGGCCCATGGTGAGGTAGCGCGTGTACTGGGTGATCCGGCGACGGCCCTGCTCCCCCTCCTTCTGCAACTGCTCGAGCTTGGGGATGACCACCCCCAGCAACTGCATGATGATGGACGCGGTGATGTAGGGCATCACGCCCAGGGCGAACACCGCCAACTGCGCCAGCGCACCGCCGGCGAACACGTTCAGGATTCCGAGGAAGCCACCGGCCTGGCCCGCTTGGGCCCCGCGGATGGCGGCGACGTCGACGCCGGGAACCGGGATCCACGACCCCACCCGGTAGGCGAACAGCATCATGAGCGTGAAGACCAGCTTCTTGCGCAGGTCCGGGATCTTCAGCGCGTTGAGAAAGGCCTTGAGCATTGGGGTGCCTCGCAGGGTGGGTACCGACGACGACGCCCGTGGGGTCATCGTCGACCGGACCGGTGACGGTACCGGCACCGATGGCGCGGTCGTCGCACGGCGGGCGCGGTCTGCACCCGTGAGTGGACGGCCGGACGCCGGCGGCGCATGCCGACGATCAATTGATCGTGCCGCCGGCGTCGGTGATCTTGGTCGCGGCGGCTGCCGACATCTTGTCGACCTTCACCGTCAGCGACGTGGTGAGGTCGCCGTGGGCGAGGACCTTGACCGGACGCTTGGCCTTGACCAGGCCGCGGTCCACCAGCACGTCGACGGTGACGACGTCACCGTCGTCGAACTCGGCGTCCAACTTGGCGACGTTGATGACGGCGTACTCGACCCGGTTCGGGTTGTTGAACCCGCCCAGCTTGGGCTGGCGACGCTGGAGCGGCACCTGGCCGCCCTCGAACCCGGCCGGGACGGTGCCCCGGGCGCCGGTCCCCTTGGTGCCGCGACCGGCGGTCTTGCCGCCGCGCCCCCGGTCGCCCCGGGCGACCCGCTTCTTGCTCTTGGTCGCGCCCTCGTTGGGCTTGAGGTGATGAAGTTTGATGACCATGGTGTGTGCCTCGCTTTCACTTGTCGGCGCGCGTCGCTTCGCGACGCGTCGGAGTTCGCTGCGCGAACTCCAGGTCAGAACGGGATTGGATGTCAGGCGACAGAAGCGAGCTCCAGCGAGCTTCTGCAACCTGACCGAGCGCCCCAGCGCGATGTCAGGCGACTTCTTCGAACTCGACCAGGTGTGGGATCTTGCGGAGCATGCCGCGGATCTCGGGCCGGTCGGGCTGGGTGACGGTGTGGCGGATGCGCTTCAGGCCCAGCGACCGGACGGTGTCGCGTTGGTTCTGCGGACGACCGATGATGCTGCGGACCTGGGTGATCTTGAGGCTCGTCATGGTCAGTTCCCTCCCGAGCGCATGGCCTCGACCATCGCCTTGGGAGCGACGTCCTCAACCGACTTGCCACGCAGTTCCGCGATCTGGTTCGCCGAGCGCAGTTCCTTCAGCCCGGTCGTGGTGGCGTGCACCACGTTGATCGGGTTGTCGGAGCCCAGCGACTTGGCCAGCAGGTCCTTGATCCCGGCGGCCTCGATGACCGCGCGGACCGGACCACCGGCGATGACACCGGTACCGGGGGCGGCGGGCTTGAGCATGACGCGCCCAGCCCCGGCGACACCGGTCACGGGGTGCACGATCGTGCTGCCGACCATCGGGATCTTGAAGAAGTTCTTCTTCGCCTCCTCGACACCCTTCTGGATGGCGCCCTGGACCTCGCGGGCCTTGCCGTGTCCGACGCCCACCATGCCCTTGCCGTCACCAACGACGACCAGCGCGGTGAACTGGAACCGACGACCACCCTTGACGACCTTGGAGACGCGGTTGATCTCGACGACGCGCTCGTCGTACTGGTCACGGTTGTCGCGACCGCCGCGGCCGCCGCGGCCACTTGAACGATTGTTGCTTGCCATGTTGGAACCTCTCAGAAGTGGAGTCCGGCGTCGCGGGCTGCCTCGGCGAGGGCCCGGACGCGACCGGCGTAGCGGTTGCCGCCGCGGTCGAACACGACCTCGGTGAGGCCGGCGTCGACGGCGCGGTGGCCGATGAGTGCACCGACCTGGGTGGCGACGCCGGTCTTGCCGTCGTCGCCCTTGCTGACACCGGAGTCCAGCGACGAGGCCTGGACCAGCGTGTGGCCGGCGACGTCGTCGATGAGCTGGGCGTAGATCTGGCTGTTGGATCGATAGACGTTGAGTCGCGGCGTCTGGGCCGTGCCACGGATGCGCTTGCGGATGCGCTGGTGGCGACGACGTCGGGACTGCCGCTTGCGGGTTGCCGCGTCCATGTGGTTTTCCTCCTCATGTCCTGCCCGGCACCGGCCGCAGTGGGCCTGGCGTCGTGGGGCGGACACTCCGGCAGCGCACGCCCGCTTCGCGAGCGCATTGGAGTTGCTGCGCCACTCGCTTCGCTCGCGGCTTCGCAACTCCCTGGCATGTTGCCAGTTCGCCACCGTTGGTTTGTCGTGGGGTGGTTGTTCGGTTCGGTTGATGTTCGGTCGTTGTTGGTCTTCGGTTCGGTCGTGGTCCGTGTTCGGTGCGGATGTCGTGGTCGGCCCACTTGGGGCGACCGACCTCGCCTTGGGCTTGCTGATGCTCGTCGCGAGCGCAGCGAGCCGAGCCTCAACGACCAGCCGCCTTGCCGGCCTTGCGGCGGACGACCTCGCCCTCGTACTTGATGCCCTTGCCCTTGTACGGCTCGGGCGGACGGATCTTGCGGATGTCGGCGGCGACCTGGCCCACGAGTTGCTTGTCGACGCCGGTCACGACCACCTGGGTCGGGGCCGGGGCCTCCAGCGTGATGCCGTCCGGAGCCGCGACGAGCACCGGGTGGGAGAAGCCCACCTGGAACTCGAGGTCACGACCCTTCTGCAGAGCGCGGTAGCCCACGCCCACCAGTTCGAGCCGCTTGCTGTAGCCGGAGGAGACGCCCTCGACCATGTTGGCCACGAGCGACCGGACCAACCCGTGGCGGGACCGGGCGTCGCGGGAGGCGTCGACCGGGGTCACCACGACTTCGCCGTCGTCGTTGGTCGACAACGTCACGCCCTCGGGCGCGGTCAGTTCGAGGTCGCCCTTGGGGCCGGAGACGGCCACGTGGGCGCCGTCGACGCGGACCGTGACGCCGTCGGGGACGGGAACGGGAATCTTGCCGATGCGGGACATGGGGAAGCCTTTCCTCACCAGACGTAGGCGAGCAGTTCGCCGCCGACGCCGTCCTTGCGCGCCTGGCGGTCGGACTTGAGCCCGCCGTTGGTGGACAGGATCGCGACGCCGAGGCCACCCAGGACACGGGGGATCTCGTCGTTCTTGACATAGACGCGCAGGCCCGGCTTCGACACGCGCTTGATGCCGGTGATGACGCGCTCGCGCTTGCGGCCGTACTTCATCTGGACGGTCAGGGTCGGCTGCGGCTTGGTCTGCGCCACCTCGAACCCGCCGATGTAACCCTCGTTCTCGAGGATCTTGGCGAAGTTCACCTTGAGCTTGCTGGACGGCATGGACGTGTCGTCCTGGAACGCCAGGGAGGCGTTGCGCAGGCGCGTCAGCATGTCGGCGAGTGGGTCGGTCATGGTCATGGTGCGTGTTCTCCTCGGGGTTGCCGGTTCTCGTGCCCGGTACTTCCCGGTTCGGGGCGCCGCAGGTGGGCGCCGTCAGGTGTGGTGCCGACCCACCGGGTGGTGGGGACGGCGCCAGCCGGTGGTCACCAACTGGCCTTGCGGATGCCGGGAAGCTCACCCCCCGGAGGGCGTGACAACACCCGTGCATCGTATGGACGGCTCACCAGCTGGCCTGGCGGATGCCGGGAAGCTCACCCCCCGGAGGGCGTGACAACACCCGTGCATCGTATGGACGGCTCACCAGCTGGCCTTGCGGATGCCGGGAAGCTCACCTGCGTGGGCCATCTCGCGGAAGCAGATCCGGCACAGCCGGAACTTCTTGAAGACGGCCCGCGGGCGCCCGCAGCGTTCGCAACGGGTGTAGTTCTGGACGTTGTACTTCATGCCCCTGCGGGCCTGGACGCGCTTGGAGGTCTTTGCCATGGCGGGTCGCCTTTCCTGTGTCCTGATGGGACGGGTCAGGTTGTGTCCTGATGGGACGGGTCAGGTTGTGTCCTGATGGGACGGGGTCAGTTCCTGATGAACGGGAAGCCGAAGGCTTCGAGCAGCGCCCGTCCCTGTTCGTCGGTCTTGGCCGAGGTCACGATCGTGACGTCCATGCCCCGGGTCGCATCGATCTGGTCGTAGTCGATCTCCGGGAACACCAGCTGCTCGGTCAGGCCGAAGGTGTAGTTGCCGTTGCCGTCGAAGGCGGTGGCCTTCAACCCGCGGAAGTCACGGACACGCGGCAGTGCGACGGCCAGGATACGGTCGAAGAACTCCCACATCCGGTCCCCGCGCAGCGTCACCTTGGCGCCGATCGGCACACCCTCGCGCAGCTTGAATCCGGCGATGGACCGACGCGCCAGGTTCACGCGCGGCTTCTGGCCGGTGATGATGGCCAGGTCGCGCATGGTCCCGTCGAGCGCCTTGGAGTCGTTGACGGCCTCGCCCAGACCGACGTTGACGACGATCTTGGTCAGGCCCGGGATCTCCATGACGTTGGTCAGGCCGAGCTGCTCTGCGAGCTGCTGGCGCAGTTCCTCGCGATAGCGCCGCTTCAGCCGGGGCATCTCGCGCAACGGCGTGGTCGAGTCCTCGTTGACGGGGATCCCGGACCCCTCGTTCAGGGGGTCGACCTCGCCTTCGGCGGTGGTCGTGGTGTCACTCATTGGTCAGGCCTTGGTTGGTCAGCACCGGGACCTCGTCCCCGGGTTCCCCCGGTACGGATCCGTCCCGATCCCTGTGATGGCTCAGAAATTGGCGTCGCACTTCTTGCACTGGCGGACCTTGGAGCGGCGGTCGCCGTCCTCGGTCAGCACGTAGTTGACGCGCACGCCCTGGTCACAGGACGGGCACACGGGCATCAGGTTGGACAGGTGGATGGGAGCTTCGGTCTGGATGATCCCACCCTCGACCCCGGCCGGGCCACCCTGGGCGCGCACATGCTTGGTCACGAAGTTGCGACCCTCGACGAGGGCGCGGTCGCGGTCCGGGAAGACCCGGATGACGCGGCCGACGGCGCCCTTGTCCTTGCCGGCGATCACCAGGACCTGGTCGTCCTTGCGGATCCTCTTCATTTCACAACACCTCCGGCGCGAGCGAGACGATCCTCATGAATCGCTTGTCGCGCAGTTCGCGGGCGACCGGGCCGAAGATGCGGGTCCCGCGGGGGGAGCCGTCCTCGCGCACGATGACGCACGCATTGTCGTCGAACTTGATGTAGGAGCCGTCGGGGCGACGGCGTTCCTTGGTCACGCGGACCACCACGCAGCGCACGACCTCGCCCTTCTTGACGTTGGACGACGGGATGGCGTTCTTGACCGTCCCGACGAACACGTCACCGACCGAGGCATAGCGCCGCCCGGAGCCCCCGAGCACGCGGATGCACAGCACCTCGCGAGCCCCGGAGTTGTCCGCGACCTTGAGTCGCGATTCCTGCTGGATCATGGCAGTCCCTGCTGGTGTTCGTCCCGGTGGGCGAGCCCGTGCCGTCGTGGGCATCGGCGTCGACCACCGTCATTGGTGTGGGTGGGCGGGTCACTCGGCCCGCTGGAGGACCTCGGTCAGGCGCCACCGCTTGGTCTTGGACAGCGGGCGCGTCTCGACGATGCGCACGGTGTCCCCGACGTTGGCGTCGTTGTCCTCGTCGTGGACGTGGTACTTCTTCGACCGCGTCTCGATCTTGCCGTAGGTGGCGTCGGTGGTCCGACGGTCCACGCGCACGACGACGGTCTTGTCCTGCGTGTCGGACACGACGAGGCCCTGGCGGGTCTTGCGGGCGCCGCGGGGGTTGTCCGCACGGCCCGTGGTGGTGGTGTCGCTCATGGCTGTCACTCTTCGCTGGTGGAGGTCGCGCCGGCGCGTTCGCCGGCGATCGCGCGCTCACGCATGACGGTGAGGCATCGCGCGATCTGGGTCTTGACCGCACGGATGCGGCGCGGGTCGTCGAGCTGGCCGGTGACGATCTGGAAGCGCAGGTTGAACAGCTCTTCCTTGTGGTCGGCCAACTCGGTGGCCAACTCGTCGTCGGCGAGCTCGCGGAGTTCGGATGCGGTCATCATTCCTCGGCCCCCTCGCGAGCGACGAACTTGGTCTTGACGGGCAGCTTGTGGGACGCGCGGCGCATGGCCTCGCGTGCCAGCTCCTCGGAGACACCCGAGATCTCGAACAGCACCCGGCCGGGCTTGACCGCCGCGACCCAGTGGTCGGGCGAGCCCTTGCCGGAGCCCATGCGGGTCTCGAGCGGCTTGCGCGTGATCGAGCGGTCCGGGAAGATCGCGATGCGGACCTTCCCGCCACGCTTCACGGCGCGGTTGATGGAGATGCGAGCAGCCTCGATCTGGCGGGCGGTGATCCAGCCGGGCTGGGTGGCCTTGATGCCGTAGTCACCGACGTAGAGTTCGGTGCCACCGGTCGCCAAGCCCTTCAGGGGCCGAGGTCGGTGCTGCTTGCGGTACTTGACGCGCTTGGGAGCCAACATCAGGCATCACCTTCCTTCTCGGTCGCCTCGTCGGAACCTTCATCCTCGGCCGGGGCCTCAGCCGAGGCACCCTCGGGCCCTTCATTCTCGGTAGCCTCGTCGGACGCTGCATCGGTGTCGCCAGCACCCTCCGAGGTGGCCTCGTCGGACGCCACGGCCTCTTCGGCAGCGGGGTCGCCCTCCGCGACGACGTCCTCCAGGTCGGCCTGGTCGATCTCGGCCGCGTCTTCGATGGTGTCGAGGGACTCGGTGGCCTGATTGTCGGTCGCCGGGGCGTCGTCGGGCACGGTGTCGCCGACGGGTGCGTCGGCGGTCTCGGCCGTCAAGGCGGAACCCGTGTCATCGGGCTCGCCAGCGTTCTCCACGACGTCCTCTTGACCTGGTGTCTCAGCCGTCCCGGCCGAACCCGTGTCGTCAGGCTCGCCAGCGTTCTCCGCGACGTCCTCGGGTGCCATCGCGCCGGACTGCGGCGGGGCAGCCTCGGTGGTGGCGTCAGCCGTGTCGGTCGCCGGGGTGTCACCGGTGTCCGCCACGGTCGCCGGGGCCTCAGGGCCCGTTGCGGACGACTCGAGCGTGGACGCCGGCGTCGCCTCGGGTGCGGACGCCTCGGGAGCGGCTTGCCCGGCGTTCTCGGCGGCTGACTCGTGTTCGCCCTGCTGGGCCGGGGCCTTCTTGACCTGCTTCTTCCCCACGCCGGTCACCTTCTTGGCGACGGACGCGGCCTTGCGGGCCTGGCGGCGACCGGGACGGTCGTCGACGTTGCGGCCCTCGGCCAGCGCGCGGGCACGGTCCATGGCACGTTGCGCCTCGGCCTCGTCACCCGAACCGAGCTGGTCACCGGTGTAGATCCACACCTTGACGCCGATGACGCCGTAGGTGGTCTTGGCCTCGTCGAAGCCGTAGTCGACCTTGGCGCGCAGCGTGTGCAGCGGGACGCGGCCCTCGCGGTACCACTCGGTGCGGCTCATCTCGGAACCACCGAGACGACCGGCGACCTGGACTCGTACGCCCTCGGCCCCGGCCTTCTGGGCGTTCTGGACGGCCCGACGCATGGCACGACGGAACGACACCCGGCCCTTGAGCTGCTCGGCGGTGTTGAACGCGACCACCTGGGCGTCCAGGTCCGGGTTCTTGATCTCGATGATGTTGAGCTTGACCTTCTTGCCCGTCATCTTCTCGAGGTCGGCCCGGATCGCGTCGGCTTCGGACCCTCGGCGACCGATCACGATGCCGGGACGAGCCGCCTGGACGCTGACCTCCGCGTTGTCCCGCGTGCGCGTGATGTCGATCCGGGAAATCCCGGCGTGACGCACGCGCGTGCGAATGTAGGTGCGGATGCGATCGTCCTCGTGGAGGTAGGTCGCATAGTCCTCGTCATTGGCGATCCACTTGGACTTCCAGTCGGTGGTGATACCGAGGCGGAAGCCGTAGGGGTTGACCTTCTGACCCATTGGGGTGACTCCTTGTCGCGTTGGCGACGAATTCGAACACGTGGTCGGGCGTGGCTCGCCCGACCCGTTCTCAGCGGTTGTCGCTCAACACGACGGTGATGTGGCTGGTGCGCTTGCGGATGGGGCTGGCCCGTCCCATGGCACGGGGCTGGAACCGCTTGAGGGTCGGACCCTCGTCGGCGTAGGCCTCCTTGACGACCAGGGCGTCGAGGTCCAGCGCCGGCTCGGCGTTGTTCTCGGCGTTGGCCATTGCCGACCGCAGCACCTTCAGGAGGGGCTGGGCGGCACCCTTGTCAGAGAACGCAAGCACGTTCTCGGCGTCGGCCACGGGCGCACCGACGATCAGGCGCGTCAGCTGCCGGACCTTGTTCGGTGCCACCCGCACGTACTTGGCGGTGGCCTTCTGGGTTGCCATGGTTGCGTCCTTGTCTCGCCCGGTCGGGCTTCCCGTCGCGTCGGCGTGGCCGGCGGGGCGGGACGGTGGCCGTGGTGGCCGACCGTCGGTGGTGGTCGGGTCGGCGTCGGCAGGCCGCGGGGCCGGTCCGACGCGCGAGTCCTAGCGGCGAGCCTTGGTGGTCTGCTTCTCGCCGGCGCCCTGCCACTTGATGGCCCGGGTCGGCGCGAACTCGCCCAGCTTGTGGCCCACCATGCGCTCGTAGATCCGCACGGGGACGTGCTGCTGGCCGTTGTGGACGGCGATCGTGTGGCCGACCATCTCGGGGTAGATGACCGAGCGGCGGGACCACGTCTTGATGACGCGGCTGTCGCCGGACTCGTTCATGGCGACGACCTTCTTCATGAGGTGGTCGTCGACCCATGGGGCCTTCTTCAGACTGCGTGGCATCAGCGTCTCCCTTTGCCGCGGCGGCGAATGATCAACTTGTCGGATGCGTTCTTGCCGCGGCGGGTGCGGCGTTCGGGGTTGCCGTGCTTGTCGACCGGGTGGCGTCCACCCGACGACTTGCCCTCGCCACCACCCAGGGGGTGGTCGATCGGGTTCATGGCGACACCGCGGGTCTGCGGTCGCACGCCCTTCCAGCGCTTGCGGCCGGCCTTGCCGAGGTCCACCAGTTCGTGGCTCTCGTTGCCGACCGACCCGATGGTCGCGCGGCAGCGGGCGTCCACCAACCGGATCTCGCCGGAGGGCAGCCGCAGCGCGGCCATCTTCCCCTCCTTGGCGAGCAACTGGATGGCGGTCCCGGCGCTGCGACCCATCTTGGCGCCACCGCCCGGCCGCAGTTCCACGGCGTGGATGGTGGTACCGACGGGGATCTTGGCCAGCGGCAGGGCGTTGCCGACCTTGATGTCAGCCTCGGGGCCTGACTCCACGAGCGTGCCCACGGCGAGGTTCTTCGGCGCCAGGATGTAGCGCTTCTCGCCGTCGTGGTAGTGCAGCAGCGCGATCCTCGCCGACCGGTTGGGGTCGTACTCGACGGCCGCCACGGTCGCGGGAACGACGTCCTTGTTGCGACGGAAGTCGATGACGCGGAACTTGCGCTTGTGGCCACCACCACGGTGCCGGGAGGTGATCCGGCCGTGGTTGTTGCGGCCCGCACGGTTGCGGCCGCTGGCCAACAGCGACTTGGTCGGCGTCGACTTGGTGATCTCGTCGAACGAGTCCACCGAGCCGAAGCGACGACCGTTGCTGGTCGGCTTGTACTTGCGGATTGCCATGGAAGATCTCCTTGCGATCGTCCCCGGGGGGGACGGTCAGTGACGTGCTGCAGAGCCCCGACCCTCAGGTCAGAGTGCAACGTCGAACAACTCGATCTCGTCGCCCTCGGCGACCGTCACGATGGCGCGCTTGAGGTTTGGACGGCGACCCTGGACCAGGCCACGGCGCTTGAGCTTGCCCTGGCGGTTCTGGGTGTTGACCTTGACCACGTGCACGTCGAAGACCTCTTCGACGGCGGCCTTGATCTGGGTCTTGGTCGCCCGGTTGTCGACGACGAACGTGTACTTGTCCTCGTCGAGGGCGCCGTAGGACTTCTCGGAGATGACCGGACGCTTGATGATGTCACGGGGGTCCTTGAACTCCATGATCACTCCTCGCTTTCGGTGGTCTCGGCCGTCTCGGCGTCGGCCGCGGGGGCCTCGACCTCGTCGTCGGCATCGGTCGACGTGCCGCCGCCCAGCAGGGCGATCGCGGCCTGGTCGAACACGACGACGTCGCTGGCGAGCACGTCATAGGTGTTGAGCTGGTCGACGGTCAGCAGGTGGACCGACGACAGGTTGCGGAAGGACTTGGCGGTGGCCTCGTGGCGCCCGGCCAGCACGACCAGGACCTTCAGGTCCGACAGTTCCAGCGCGGTCAGGGCACCGACGGCGTCCTTGGTGCGCGGGGCGTCGAAGGCCAGCTCACGCACGACCACGACCACATCGCTGCGGGCGCGGTCGGTCAGTGCAGACCGCAGGGCGGCACGCCGGACCTTCTTGTTGACCCGCTTGGACCAGTCCTTGGGCGTGCGGCCATGGGCCACGCCACCGCCGACCCAGATGGGCGAGCGGATGGAACCGTGGCGGGCACGGCCGGTGCCCTTCTGGCGCCAGGGCTTGGCCCCGCCGCCGCGAACCTCACCGCGGGTCTTGGTCTTGTGGGTGCCCTGGCGCGACGCGGCCCGCTGTGCGGTGACGACGTCGTGCATGACCCCGATGTTGACCTTGCCGTCGAACCACTCGGCCGGCAGGTCGACGGTGTCGACGGTCTCGCCGGTCAGGTCGACGACGTCGACCGTGAGGTCGGTCGCCGGCTCGGTCTGGGCGCCCTCGTCGGGCGTCGTGGTGGTCGTGGCCATCAGGCTTCACCGCCTTCGCCATTGTCGGAGGTTGGGAGCTCGCCCCGCTGGCCCTTGACGGCCGAGCGGATGAGCACGATGGAGCCAGTGGCGCCGGGGACGGCACCCTTGACCAGGATCAGGCCGTTGTTGGTGTCGACGTCGACGACCTCGAGGTTCTGGACGGTGACACGCTCGCCACCCATCCGACCCGCCATGCGCATGCCCTTGAAGGTGCGCCCGGGGGTCGAGGCCTGGCCGACCGAGCCCGGGTGGCGGTTCTTGCGCTTGACGCCGTGGCCGTCACCCATGCCCTTGAAGTTGTGGCGCTTCATCACACCGGCGTAGCCCTTGCCCTTGGAGGTGGCGGTCACGTCGATGGTTTCGCCGCGCACGAAGGTGTCGCACGCGATGGTGGACCCCAGTTCAGGCAGCTCGGCGTCGTCGTCCAGGCGCAACTCTGCCAGCACCCGGGCACTGTCGACGTCGGCCTTGGCGAGGTGGCCCGCCGCCGGCTTGTTGACGTGCTTGCGGGAACCGAACGCCATCTGCACGGCGACGTAGCCGTCGGTGTCGACGGTCTTGACCTGGGTGATCGTGCAGGGGCCGGCCTCGACGACGGTGACCGGAAGGATCCGGTTCTCGTCGTCGAAGACCTGGGTCATCCCCAACTTGGTGCCCAGGATTGCCTTGGCAGCCATTGTCTCGTCCTTCATGTCTGGTCTGTGTGCGCGCCGGTCGCGTTCGGTCTTCGTGGTCGGTCGGGGCGGGCGGTCCGCTCCGAAGCAGGTGTGGACGTTGCGAGCGGAGCGAGGAACTCCAACGTGCCCGAAGGGCACGCGTGGTCTAGAGCTTGATCTCAATGTCGACGCCGGCTGGCAGGGACAGGCCCATCAACTTGTCGATCGTCTTCTGCGACGGCTGGTGGATGTCGATGAGGCGCTTGTGGGTCCGACGCTCGAAGTGCTCGCGGGAGTCCTTGTACTTGTGGGGCGAGCGGATGACCGCCCACACCTGGCGCTCCGTGGGGAGCGGCACCGGACCGGTCACGTGCGCACCGGTGGCCTCCACGGTGTCAACGATCTCCTTGGCGGAGCGATCGAGGACCTCGTGGTCGTAGGCCTTGAGCCGGATGCGGATCTTGGTGTCAGCAGCCATGTTGGTCGTTTCTCACTTGGTGGTTCGTTGTCGGGCATCGGGTTCGGTGCCCGTCCTCTTTCGGTCTTGCAGCTGGACGTTGCGAGCTTGCGAGCAACTCCAACGCGCCGAGCGCAGCGAGGGCGCGCGTCACGCGAGGACGGTGGTGACCCGGCCCGCACCCACGGTCCGGCCACCCTCACGAATCGCAAACCGCAACCCCTCGTCCATCGCAATCGGTGCAATCAACTCCACCGTCATCTCGGTGT
>JBBSMS010000090.1:0-14409 GCA_038233055.1 Nitriliruptorales bacterium | reverse complement strand
GCCACGCTCGCGCTCGCCAACATCGTGTACTTCCTCGGGGAATGGACCACCGCCTTCGACCCCGAGGACACCACCGACGAACCCTTCACCCTGCCCGACGGCGAGGCGGTCGACGTCCCGATGATGCGCACCTCCCGGGACACGCCTCTGGAGGTCGCCTGGGTCGGTGACCTGGAGGGCGACCTGGCGGTCGTACGGCTGCCCTACGGCGACGCGGGACGGTTTGCCATGGAGGTGTTCCTGCCACCCCCGGCCCAGGACCTCGGGACCTTCCTCGACGAGTTCGACGCCCAGCAGTGGGCGGACGCCACGGCCGCCCTGCAACCCACGACCGACCTCTTCGTGTCCCTTCCGCGGTTCGAACTCGCCGGCGGCGGCCCTCTCGACGACGTCCTGCAGGAGCTCGGACTCGTCGATGCCTTCGGTTCGGGTGCGGACTTCGACGTCATGGGACCGGACGTGGGATGGCTCGACACGGTGGTCCAGAAGACCTTCGTCCGGGTCGACGAGGCCGGCACCGAGGCCGCCGCCGCGACCGGCGCGGTGCTGATCGACAGCGTGCCGCCGTCGATGGTCGTCGACCGGCCATTCGCGTTCACCATCAGCGACCAGCAGACCGGCGCCATCCTGTTCCTGGGCACCGTGACCGACCCCCGCGGCTGAGCCGGCCCAGCGGTGACCCGCGGACACGCGATTTGGGGCGCCCGCATGGGCGCCCCCGATCGATGAAAACGATCCTGCTCAAGCGGCCATCGGCGGGGCGGCGGCAACGATGCGGGCATCCAGCGACGTGAACCCGGCGAGGTAGTCGCGGCGCTCGGACTGCAGCCGGGCGACCACCTCGCGGTACTCGTCATCGCGACCCTGGGCCTCGTACAACCGGCGCGGCTGCAACAGGTCGAGGTCGTCGAAGCCGGGGATCGAGGTGGCGACGAGGTACCCGAAGTCCGGGTCCTCCTCCCACTCGATCGTCTCGCTGACGATGCCTTCCTGCACCGCGGCGGAGTGGCGGATCTCGACCTTCTTCGAGCGCGCGTCGTCCTCGCCGCCACCGACCCGCCCCGTGTTGAACAGGTAGACGTCGAGGTCAACGGTCTCGAGCAACTCCAGCAGGCGGTTGCCCTGCGACGAGTCCTCCTCGAACCAGAACGGGTTGGTGCCGGGCACGCGCAACTTCTTGCCGGCCTCGGCGGCCCCACCGGCGGACGTGCCCTTGGTCTCGCCCAGCATGAAGTACCGGGCGGCCTGTTCTGGTCGCAACTTCGCGACCGCCGGGATGATGTCCTCGGTGCGGTTGAGGATGAACAGGTAGTGGGCCTTCGGCAGGTCCTGGGGGTCGCGGTGCCGGATCATGTCCAGCGAGAAGGTCACGCGTCCGTTCTTGGTGTGCGACCCGTCGAAGAAGTCGACCTCGCCGGTGGCGGGATCGACGCCGGTGGACTCCAGCCAGGCCTCGGCCGAGGTCGCGCCGCCGTGGATGGTCGGCTCGGCCTCCGGATCCAGCCCGAAGGTCTTGGCGAAGCACCCGTTCTCGGTCGCGTGGACGGTGCCGTCGGGCATCAGGCCGATGAAGTCGTCCTGCACGGGCAGCGAGCCCAGCACGTCGCGGAACGTCGTGGTGGTCTTGCCGGTGCCCGACAACCCGATGACCAGCGCCAACCGCTCCTCGTCCTGCGGGGTCGCATCGGCGGGGAAGACCTTTGCGCCGGAGTGCATCGCCAGGCCGCCACGCTCGTGGACCAACTTGTTCCACATCCGCAGCCCGCCCATCTTCGACTCACCGAAGTAGTCGGAGCCGAGGACCCGCGTCACCCAGTTGTCCAGGTCCACCAGGATCAGGCAGTCATTGGGCATGCCTTCGGCGACCAGATGGGGGGTGTAGATGACGGTGAACTCTGGGCTGAATTGCTCGCCCGGTGGGAAGTAGAGCTGCTCTTGCATGGCCGGGATGTTCGCGTTGCGACGATCCATGTACAGCTGGGAACCGACGCGGAAGTCCGGGTCCGGTCCGATGTGGCCCTCGACCAGGACCATGTCCTGCTCGGCGATGTGGGCGTCCTGCTTCGCGGCCCACTCGGCGGCCTCGGCGCGTGGCATCGTCGGCTTGCCGGTCGGCTCGTCGGACACGAAGAAGGTCGAGGGGCCCTGTCGGGCGAGGATGCGGGCCTGGTAGTTGACGTTGTCGTACTCGGTCACGGTGATGCGCGGCATGAACTCCAGGGCCCAGGAGCGCAACTGCTCCTGGCTGGGGTTCACCGCCACCGATCGCGCAGGTGGAAGTTGAACAGTCACGAGATTGCCTCCTGTGTGCACACCCCATCGTGTGCGGCGACGACACACGCCGTTGTGTGCCGGGAACGGATCGCCCCGTCGTCGGCGGCATCGTCGCCAGGGACCATGCTCGACCGTCGCGCGGCCGCAGCCGGGCAGTGCCACCCCGAGGTCGCCGTTGACCGCGTCGGTGGAACGGGGGTGCGGTGGTGGGACTGCGTCCCACGCGCCGCAACAGGCGCCATTGCCTGCCACGAGGGTAGTGCGCGCCCCACCGGGTCCCTGCTGCGCGTGCGCCCCCGCGGCACGTCCCCGGATGACGACCGACATTCGCCCCCCGGTCACCGTGCGACACCGGGTCGAGTTTGCCAACGGTTTCCTTGGCAACTAGTCTCTGGATGCACGTCGTCGAAACCGTCCCGAGGAGTCGTAAATGGCCGCCATGTCACAGGAACAGAAGGACGCCATGGCTCAGGGGAGGCGCGAGGCACGTGCCGTGCGCAACTACCTCGATGCATTGGAACGTGGACGCAAGCGTGGGCCGAAGGTCACACCGGAGCGATTGCGGGACCGGATCACGGCCACGCAGTCGGCGATCGACGACGAGACCGACCCCCAATCGCGACTGGAACTGATCCAGCAGCGCATGGACGACGAAGAGCGCCTCGTCGAGGTCTCCCAGCAGGAATCGATCGACGACCTGCAGCCCGGGTTCATCGAGGTCGCGGCCAGCTACTCGGAGCGCAAGGGCATCTCCTACTCCGCCTGGCGTGAACTGGGCGTCCCTGCGAAGGTCCTCCGCGCGGCCGGGATGACCCGCTCGAGCTGAACCCGGTTCCCGGACCCACGCGACGCCCCGGCCACGGCGTCGCCGTGTCGGATCCCGTTCAGGCAACCCGGGTCACGCCACGCGTCGCGCCACGGTCCCGTCCCAGGCGACCCGACCGCGGTCGGCGAGCAGCACGAGGGCGGCGCGCGTGGAGGCGGCGGCCGCGGGCCACACCGCGCGGTCGTACTCGGCGTAGATGTCGGCGACCAGGTCGTCGACCGAGGACGGGCCGGCCGCCAGTGCCTCGAGCACCTGTTCCAACCGGTACTCGCGGTGGGCGAGGTGGAAGTGCACGACCGCCATCGGGTCATCGGCCATAACCGGCCCGTGGCCCGGGTAGAGCGCGTCGGCCCGGGTGGCGATTACGCGCTGCAGGCTCGTGAGGTAGGCCGCGAGGTTGCCATCGGGATCCGCGACCACCGTGGTCCCGCGTCCCAGCAGGTGGTCACCCGTCATCAGGCCACCCGTGCCCAGACGCAGGGACAGGTGGTCGCTGGTGTGGCCGGGCGTGGCGACGACGTCGATCCGCAACCCCGGCAGGTCGAGCCGGTCGCCGTCGGCGAGTCCGTGCCCGGTGTCGGCGACGGCCGGATCGGTAGCGCGGACGGGACAGTCGAATCGTCGGGCCCACGGCGTGGCGGCGGCCGCGTGGTCGACGTGGCGGTGCGTCGCGACCACGGCGACCGGCTGCGCGTCGCGGTCGTCCAGCACCGCCTGCACGGCGGCGAAGTGGTCGGCGTCGTCGGGCCCCGGGTCGACCACCAGGGCCACGCCGGCGCCCGGGGGCGCGACGACGTAGGTGTTGGTGCCGTCCAGCGTCATCGGTGAGGCGTTGTCGGCCAGGACGCGGGTCGTGACCTCGTCGACGCGCGTCACGGTCGGCAGTGTCCCGGGTGCGGGCAGGTCCCAGCCGGACCGGGGGTCGCGGGGTGGGGCGGATGGCATCGATGGCTCCTTCGGGACTGGGTGGGCGGGAGGCGGGCATCGCGGTCGGCCCGGGGTGTGGGCGGTCAGACGTCCTCGGGCGGACCGCCATCGGGGTGCTGGACGTGCGTGCGGCCGTCGACCCGGCCGACCAACGGCGTGATGGGGCGCAGGTCGAAGCGGCCCGTGTCCGCATGCGCACGGACCGCGCCCACGTCGGGCAGGTCAGCCAGCGAGGCCAGGACCTGGCGCGTCGGGTAGACCACCTGGCGCTCGCCGCGTGCCGCCGCCGACAGCGCCTCGGCCGGCGTGGTCCACACGGTGTCGGTCATCTCGACCGCGTCGTGGCCGGCGGGGCGCTGCTGCCCGTCCGGGGCGATCGCGACAAAGAACCGGGTGCTGAAGCGCCGATGGACCCCGTGCGGCGTCACCCACCAGGCCAGCGGCCGCAACGCTGCCAGGTCCAGGACCAGGTCTTCGTCGTCCAGGAACGGGCGCCAGTCGTGGTCGCGACCGCGATCCGCGAGGCCGGCTCGTGCCGCGACGAATGACTCCTCCGCGAGGTCGGCGTGGTCGACCGGGCGTCCGGCCCGGTGGGCCAGCAGGACCCCGGCCTCCTCGAAGGTTTCCCGGATGGCCGCGACCAGCAGGGCGAGCGTGTCGGCGCGGGCGTGGACCCCGACCGACGCGCCGAACACCCCGTGCACCGCCGCGAGGTCGACCGGTCCCAGCCGCGACGGGTCGACCTGGGCGTCGCGGGCATCGACCTTGCCGCCCGGGAAGACCCAGGCGCCGCCGACGAAGTCGCTGGCCAGCGCCCGTTCCTGCAACAGCACCTGCAATCCGTCCGCATGGTCGCGCACGACCGCCACGGTGGCGGCCGCGACGGCCTCGCGCGTCGCGTCGTTGGAGGTGCGGACGCTCACGCGTCCATCACCTCCACGATCGCCTCAACCTCGACCGGCGCGTCCAACGGCAACGACGCCACCCCAACGGCCGACCGGGCGTGCACGCCGTGGTCACCGAGGACCTCGCCGACCAGGTTGCTGGCCCCGTTGGCGACCAGGTGCTGGTCAGTGAAGTCCGGTGCACTGGCGACGAAGACCGTCAACTTGACCACGCGGATTCGGTCGAGGTCGCCATCGGCGACGCTGGCCGCCACGGCCAGCACGTTCAGCGCGGCGCGGCGCGCCAAATCCTGCGCCTCGTCCAGTTCGACGCCCTCGCCGACCTTGCCCGTCATCGCCAGTTCACCGTCGACGATCGGCAACTGCCCGGCCGTCAGGACCAGGTTGCCAGTGGTGGCCATCGGGACGTAGGCAGCGGCCGGCGACGGCACCGGCGGCAACTCCTCGCCCAACTCTCGCAGTCGCTCCAACGCCGACATCAGGCGTCACCGTCCGTGGCCGCGGGCCGCTTGAAGTAGGCGACGTTGTCGACGACCTGCACCAGTTCCCAGCCCTGCGACCCCCACTGGTTGAGGATCTGTTGGAGGGCGTGGCTGATGAGGGGGGCGGTGGCGTACTCCCAGGTGGTCATGGCTGCTCCTGCTGGCGGATGGATGATCGGTGGGCTGAGGGTGCGTCGCGGCGACGCCGTGCGGTGGCCCGGGCCGCCACCTGCGGGGCCAGCGACGACGACCGCTCGCACCAGTGTCGTCGGTCAACGGCCGCCGTGCGCGACGGATCAGTCGCTGCTGGCACCGGGCGCGACGGTCGCGTCGGCGCGACGGGTCGCGTCGAAGGGTTCGACCACAAGCACGGCACCGTCGACGCCGGTGACCTGCACGGCCATTCCGACCCGGAGGCGACCGGTGTCGGCGAGCCGGGCACGCCACAGGGCCTCGTCGACGTACACGTGGCCCTCGGGGTTCAGGACGCTGCGGACGATGCCGGGGCGGCCGACCAGTTCGTCCAGTTCGATCCCCTCGGGGCCAGCCTGGGCGCGCAGGATCGTCGTCATCACGACCACCCAGAAGCCCACGGCCAGCACGGTCGTGGCCCCGGCGACCCAGCCCGGGTTGCGCAGCGCGCCGGTCCCGAAGATCCACCACGACCCGACGCCGAACGCCGCGGTCGCCGCGACGGTGGTCACGCCCAGCCCTGCCAGCGCGGTGTCGAGCACGAACAGGGCGAGCCCGACCAGCAGCAGCGCCAGGGCCCACCACGCCACCGGGAGCACCGTCAGGCCGAAGACCGCGAACGGCAGCATGACCACGCCGGCGACGCCGGCCACGCCGAAGCCGGGCTGGAACAACTCGAAGGCCAGCAGGCTGAGCCCGATGACCAGCAACAGGTAGATGAAGGCGGGGGTGGCGGCGGCGTGCAGCATCCGGGCCACGAGCCCGAGCGAGTGCAGGCGCACCTGGACGTCGTCCTGGGCCAGGCGCAGCACCCGGCCGTCGCCGACGTCGCGGCCGTCCAGGTCACCGAGCATGGTCGCGACATCGGGGGCGTTGACGTCGACCAGTCCCGCCTCCTCCAGTTCAGCGGCCGAACGCGCCTCGTCGGTGAACGACGCGGCCGACGCGGCCAGCCGCTCCTCGACCAGGGCGACCAGGTCCGCATCGTCCCCGCCGCCGGCCAGGTCGGCGGGCACCAGCGGTCCGACCGAGCCGACCTCGGCGACGGCACGGACGTCCGCGCCGGCCCACAGGGCCGCCCACGCCCCGCCGGCCGTGGCCTGAATGCCGGCCTGGGGCGTGACGAGCACCGCGACCGGCACACTGGCCCGATCGATGGCCTCGAGCAGGCCGGCGACGTCGACCGAGACCCCACCGGGACCGGACACCTGGAGCACGACCAGTTCAGCACCGTCGGCGTCGGCCTGGTCGAGCAGGTCACGGATCGCGCCGGCCACGGGCGGGTCCAGCAGGCCGCTGACGGGCAGCACCTCCACGACCGAGCCCGGATCCGCGTCCTGGGCGTCGGCCGGGGTCGTGGTCGACCCCGCCACGGCGGCCAGGACGAGCGCGGCCACCAGCGCGGCCACGGCCCGCACGAGGCCCGACCAGCCCGCTGGAGACACGGTGCGCAGGGCTGACCGCGGGGCAGGATCCATGGAGGTGTGCATGGCCCGAAGGATATCCGAGGCCGCCCTCCGGCCAACCCCGGGGCCAGTCGGTGCCGGTCGGGCGTCGAGCAACCACGTCGGCAGCCTCGCCGCCCTCCCCCGGCCGCGTCGCCGCGGGTCCCGATGGCGGGGGCGACCTACGCTCGCCGGTCGGGTCACGAGCCGACGGAGGTGGGATGGCCACAGCGTCACCGGAGGCGCCGCGGGTGGGCGCGCGCACGCGGCCCGGGTCGCCGTGGCCCGTGCTGGACGGCCACGACGACCTCTTCGGCGCCAACGTGCTGCTGGTCACCGGCAAGGGCGGGGTCGGCAAGACCACCACGGCAGCCGCCCTCGCGCTGGCCGCGGCCGACTCCGGACGCGACACCCTGGTGGTCGAGGTCGAAGGCCGCCACACGCTCTCGCGCGCGCTCGCCACGCCCCCGTGGGACTACCACGAACGCGAGTTCCGGCCCGGCCTGTGGGGCATCGCGCTGGACCCCGCCGAGTCCGTCTACGAGTACCTCGAACTCTTCTACGGCCTCAAGCGCGTGCAGTGGATGATGGAACGATCCAGCGCGCTGGACTTCGTGACGACCGCCGCCCCGGGCCTGCGCGACCTGCTGCTGATCGGCAAGGTCTACGAGATCGAGGCGCGCCGCCGCGACGACGGCCGCCGGCGCTTCGACACCATCATCGTGGACGCCCCGCCCACCGGACGGATCGTGCCGTTCCTCCAGTCCCCGACCGCCGTCACCGAGATCGTCCGGGTGGGACCGATCCGGCGCCAGTCCGCACAGATCCACGACATGCTGCTGGATCCCCGCCGCACCCGTGCCGTGGTGGTGACCCTGTTGGAGGAGATGCCGGTCACCGAGGCGGTCGAAGGCGTCGCGGCGTTGGCGGACGCCGGCATCGCCACCGGGACGATCGTGGCCAACCAGGCGGTCCTGCCTGAGGTCGACGACCGGGATGCCGCCGCCGTGGCCGCGTGGTCGGTCCCGGACCTGGTCGCCACCGCCGCCGGGGCGGGCCTGGACCTCGACGACCACGACGTGTCGGTGCTGGCACGACAGGTCGCCGACCACCGCCGCCACCTCGCACGCCAGCGCCACCTCGCGGGCCGCCTGGCTGCCAGCGCGACCCCGATCCTGCTGCTGCCGGACCTCGCGACCGACGCGGTCGACGTGCCCGCCCTGCAGGTGCTGGCCGACACGATCGCCCGGCAGGTCGGCGCCGAGGGCCCCCGCGGCCGGGATGTCGGGCCGCTCGTCCGCGACCTGCTCGGCATCGACCGTGACGTCGAGGTCCACCCGTGACCCCGGCCACCTCCTCCGCCCACGGATCGTTGTCCGACGCCGTCGACACCGCCACCGTGCTGGTCACCACGGGGGCCGGGGGCGTCGGGAAGACGACGACCGCGGCGGCACTGGCCCTGGCAGCCGCCCGCCGCGGACGGTCGGCCCTGGTCATCACGATCGACCCGGCCAGGCGGCTCGCCCAGGCACTGGGCCTGGACGACCTGGCGGCGTCCCCGCAACCGGTCGACATCGACGCCCCCGGCCGACTCGACGCCATGATGCTGGACATGGAGTCGACCTTCGACCAACTGATCGAGCGCCACGCGGCCACCCCCGAACGGGCAGACGCCATCCGCGCCAACCGGATCTACCGGACCCTGTCGTCGAGCCTGTCGGGGACCCAGGAGTACATGGCGATGGAGAAGTTGCACGAACTCCACGACCGTGGGGAGTGGGACCTGATCGTGGTGGACACGCCCCCGACCCGCAGCGCCCTGGACTTCCTGGACGCCCCGCAACGGATGACGTCGTTTTTGGAAGGGCGGCTGTTGCGACTCCTGATGCAGCCCGCCCTGTTTGCGGGCAAGGGCTACCTGCGTGCCGTCGGCCTGGGGGCCACGGCGTTCATGAAGGTCGCAGGCCGGGTCACGGGCATGGAGGTGCTGGACGACATCGCCGACTTCTTCCGTGCCTTCGACGGGATGTACGGCGGCTTCAAGGCTCGGGCGGCCGAGGTGTTGGTGCTCCTGCGGCAGCCGACCTCGCAGTTCGTGGTGGTGGCCTCGCCCCAGCCACCCCCGCTTCGCGAGGCACGATTCTTCGTCGACCGACTGGAACAGGAAGGCCTGCACCTCGCCGGCGTGGTGGTCAACCGCCTCCACGACCCGGGCACCGGCCACGACCCCGCGGACCTGGCGGCGGCTGGGGCGGCCCTGGCCTCCGATCCCGAGCCGGAACACCATGCCCTGGGTGCCGCGTTGGGACTGGCCGCGGACCAGGCCACGATCGCGCGACGGGAACGCCGTGATGTCGCCGCCGCACTGGTCCATCGCCGCATCCCGGCCCTGGTCGAGGTCGGCCACCGCGCCGGCGAGATCCACGACCTGGCCGGCCTGGCGGCGATCGGTGCCCACCTGCTGGGGGCCGCGCGCGGCGACGGCATGCTCGACGAGTCCGACGACCACCACGACGAGCCACGAGGACGACGATGACTTCGCCAGACGATCCGACCCGGTCCGAGGCCGCGGGCGACGACGCGCCCACCGAGCCGCCCACCGTCGACGCCCCCGGGACCGACGAGCGCGGGGACGACGAGCCCGAGGACGCCGGACCCGAGGACGACGAGCGCGGGGACGCCGAGCCCGAGGTCGCCGGACCCGAGGACGACGAGCGCGGGGACGCCGAGCCCGAGGACGCCGGACCCGGAGCCACGCCTCCGGGTGACGGACCCGACGCGACGGGGGGTGCCCCGACCGATGACCGGGACGAGGCACGCCGGCGTGCCGTCACACTGGCCGGTTCCGCCCAGCGGCCACCACCGCGGCGCACCGGCCTGTTCGTCGACCCGAAGGATCTGCGGGCCCACGTCGGCGACCTGCTGGCGGGGATGCTGGGCGGCTACGAGGTCGACGGCTTCGGGAACTTCTCGTTCGCCCACGACGGTGCCCGCGTGTTCGTGACGGTGGGACCGACGCCGGTCGGGCTGGCGGTGAACGTCCACTCGGTGACCAACATCGACCTCGACCTCAGCGACGACCTCGCCCGCTTCCTGGCCACGACGAATCACCGGCTGGGGTTCGGCGCGCTGTCCTACGACACCGACAACCGCGCGGTCTGGATGCGACAGACCCTGCTGGGGACGGCCCTGGACGCCCCGGAACTGCAGGCCGCCGTTGCGACCGTGGCCCGGACGGCGGCCAGCATGGACGACGAGGTCCAGCGTCGCTTCGGTGGCCGAACCTTCGAGGGGGCGTCCCCGGACGAACAGGCCGCGGCCACGCCGCCCACGGCCGCCGACGACTCGACGGACGGGTCCCCGCCCGATCGCGACAACGCGTCCGGCTACCTCTGAGCCCGTCCGGACGCGCTCGGGCACGACGACGAGACGGACCCCGCGGGGTCCGTCGTGGTGGGTCGTCGGTGCCGGAAGCGGGTCAGCTCGCCAGCCGCCGCACGTGGGCGCGTCGCTGGCGCTCCGTCAGGCCACCCCAGACGCCGATCTCGATGCCCTCCGCGATGGCGTAGTCGAGGCAGTCGGACCGGACCTCACAGCGCTCGCAGGTCTTGATGGCATCCTTGGCCTCTGTCAGGTTCCGTCCAAAGAAGACGTCCGGGTCCATTCCACGGCATCGTGCAGCCTCGGCCCAGGAATCCAAGGTTCTCCCTCTCGCGGCGCGGCTGCCCCAGTCGTGGCGACACGTCCCGGCAGCCTGATGGGGACGTGGCGCGGCAGGTCGTTGTGGACCCAACAACTCCAACGCTAGGCCCACGAGCATCGCCCTGCATGGCTCATTCGGGCCATTGGGACCCGCGGACCCGCTACCACGAAACCACCCGCAGGATTCTTTGGTTTGTTTTCGTCTTGTTCCATGGCACACCGATGAGTGGCGAACACCGCCACTCGACCATCGGCAGTGCCACGAGCCACGGCGGCCACGGCGGTAGCCTGTGCACACACGGTCGTCGGACCGTGACTGTGCAGGGCCGACGTCGGGCCCCGCAGGACCCAAGGCCTGACCCCGTCGTCCGCCGAAGGCTGTCGCCCCCATGACCACCGCCAGCAGGACGCGTGCCATCATCGAGCGGCTCGTGCTGATCGTGGCCATCGTCGTGGCCACCTCGCTGCTGGTGTCCTCACTCGCCCTGCCCGGCCTGACCTTCGCGTCCGACACCGTGGACACGTTCACCGACAGCTTCCTGGACGTGGCGCCACTGCCGGAACTGACGGACCCGCCGGAGAACTCGTTCATCTATGCCAGCAACGACCAGTTGCTGAGCGAGATCAACTTCCGCGAGAACCGCGAGCCGGTGAAGTACGCCGACATCCCCAGCGTCATGGTCGACGCCGTGGTCGCCACCGAGGACGCCGAGTTCTGGAACCACAACGGCGTCAACACGAACGCGATCGTGCGATCGGCCGTGTCCAACGTCGCGGCCGGTGAGATCGTGGGCGGCGGCTCGACCATCACCCAGCAGTACATCAAGATCGCCTACGCCTATCAGTCCGACGATGCCTCGGTCGAAACCCTGGATCGCAAGATCCAGGAGGCAACCTGGGCGGTCCAGCTGGAGCAGCGGATGTCCAAGGAGGAGATCCTCGAGGCCTACCTCAACACCGCCTACTTCGGGTCGGGAGCGTGGGGCGTGGCCACCGCGGCCCAGCGCTACTTCTCCAAGGACCTCGCGGACCTGACCGTCGGGGAGGCCGCCACGCTGGCCGGCACCATCCGCGCTCCGGGGGCCAACAACCCGATCGAGAACCCCGACAACGCGCTGGCGCGACGCAACATCGTGCTGGGCCAGATGGCCGAGGCAGGGTTCATCTCCACCCGCCAGCGCGACCTGGCGCGCGCGTTCGAACTGGCGGTGGAGGAATCGACCAGACCCGAACCCACCAACCCCTTCTGGACGAACTGGGTGACGGAACTCCTCACCAACGAAACCACCGCTGCGACGCTGGGCAACGAGCAGGTCCAGTTGCTGCGGGCACTCGGCGACGACACCGAGGAACGGACCACGAGGGTGTTCCAGGGGGGCCTGCGGATCACCACCACGCTGGACCCTGACCTGCAGGGCATGGCCGAGGACACGATCACCGACTTCCTGACCGACGACAAGCCCAACCGTCGCAAGATCGCGCGCGAGCCCATGGCCGGGCTGATCACGATCGAACCGGGATCCGGGGCCGTGCGGACCATGGCGCTGGGTCCCTATGCCTGGGGGACGTGCCTGGGCAGCCCCGGCGATCCGTCCGACGACGACTTCGCCGGTCGAACGAACAAGGGGGAACTGCTGTGCGACCGGACCCAGGTCAACCCGCTGGTCCCCAACGGTGGCGGGACGGCGCGCCAGCCCGGGTCGGCGTTCAAGCCGATCGTGCAGACCGCCGCCATCGAGGTCGGGATCCCGCCCGGCTACACCATCAACTCCGACGATGCCGAGACCCAGGGCGGCGAGCCCATCGAGGAGTGCCGGGATGACGCCGACGAGACCGGCTTCTACACGCCGGCGAACTCGTCCAAGGGCGGGCTGCGGGACATGTACTCCGCGCTGGAATCGTCGGTGAACGTCTACCACGCGCGCCTGACCGGCGAGATCGGTCCCCCCACCGTCGGCGAGATGGCCCAGCGCCTGGGCCTGCGGGAATGGGCCCGCACCATCGAGCGCACGAACAGCCTGGGTGGCAGCCTCGACAAGTTGCAGTGCTCGGTGGGCCTGGGTGGGTACGACGCCACGCCCCTGGAGATGGCCTCGGCCTACGCGACGCTCGCCAACCGCGGCAGCTACTGCCCGCCCTACGTGGTCGAGCGCATTGAAGACCGCAACGGCGAGGTGCTCTACCAGCACCAGGACGCCTGCGAACAGGTCGTGGACCAGTTGGTCGTCGACCGCGAGGTGGACGTGATGGCCGGCCCCGTCAGCGACGCCGGCACCGCCCCGATCGTGGGCGACTCGCTCGAACATCCCGTCCGGGGCAAGACCGGCACCACCAACAGTTCCCGTGACGCGTGGTTCCTGGGCTTCACGACCCGCTACGCCACCGCGGCGTGGATGGGCTACGCCAACGGCATCCGCAGCTACGACACGGTCGCGGACGCGGTCGAGGCCTGCCCCAGCGACCACGACGGCGACGACAGCGACCTGCCCGACCGGCAGTGTCCGCCCGACCTCAAGGTCATGGTCGACGTCAACATCGGCGGCACCGACTACGAGGTCGTGAATGGCGGGACGATCCCCGCCCCGATGTGGGCCGACTACATGGTCAAGGTCATGGATCCGTTCGAGCCCGAGGGCTTCCCCGAGCCGCCACCGATCCCGACCACGACCATGCCGGACCTGGTGAAGGCCGGCTCGCTCACGGCCGCGCGCGACCTGACCGAGGAGGCCGGCCTCCAACTCAAGCAGGAGTCGGTCACGGACTGGCGCGCCGCCGGGACCATCATCAGCCAGGTCCCGGCCGCCGGCAGCGACGTCGAGGTCGGCAACTTCGTGACCGCGAAGGTGTCCGACGGCACGGGCCCGTACCCGCGCATCCCCGACGTGGTCGGCCTGGGCGCGGCCGACGCCACCGCTCGCCTGAAGGCCGCCGGCTACGCGGTCGGCAGCTTCACCGCGACGGTGCGCCAGCAGGACGACGACGGTCGCGTGCTGCAGCAGCAACCGGCCGGCGAGTCCCGCCTGCGACCGGGCAACACCGTCAACATCCAGGTCGGCTCGTACGTGGCGCCGCCCCCACCGCCCCCACCGCCGCCGGAGCCGCCGGAGCCGCCGGAACCCACCGCGGAACCGACGCCGGAACCGACGCCGGAACCGACGCCGGAACCCACCGCGGAACCGACGCCGGAACCCACCGCGGAACCGACGCCGGAACCGACGCCGGAACGGACGCCACCCAAGCCGACCGAGACCAAGACCCCCAAGCCGACCGAGACCAAGACCCCCAAGCCCACGAAGACGCCGAAGCCCAAGAGGACCCCGCCACCGCCGCCGGAGCCGTCCCCGACAGCCACCGGTGGCAGGGGTGGCGGGGGTGGCAATGGTGGCTGAGCGAACGCCGTCGCGGTACGCCATCGGACGCAGGCTGGGTGCGGCGGCCGCGCTGGGGACGTCCATGTTGGCCTACGGCTTCCTGGAGGCCCACTGGTACCGGCTCCGCCACCTCCACCTCACCGGCGTGACGGATCCGGGTGCGCCGCCGCTGCGCATCCTCCACCTGTCCGACCTGCACCTGTCCCCGCTGCACCGACGGGTCGGGGACTTCCTCGCCGGGCTCGCACAGGAGGACTACGACCTGGTGGTCGCGACCGGCGACCT
>JBBSMS010000089.1:0-14679 GCA_038233055.1 Nitriliruptorales bacterium | reverse complement strand
TGAGCCTCGCGTGGGCGACCGTGTCGACGGGAACACTGCCAGTCCGCATCGAGCTCGGCGCCCATGTTGGCGATGACGTGGTGTCCGGTCCACGTCAGGCGAGCAGGTCGTCCACGAGGCAACGGGCCAGCCACGGCGCGACCGAGTACTTGCCGGTGTCCACCGACACGTAGGTGCCGCGGCGCGTCACGCCGACCCGGTCGCGGCGGTGCAGGTCGGAGTCGATCCGGTCGAGGGGACCCGTCCCCGCCGCGTACACCCAGCCTCCCCGGACGTCGATCCGAGCCAGCCGCTCCGGGAGCAGGGCAACACCCGGAATCACGGCGCCGAGCTCGTCGAAGACCCTGGTCGCGATCCGAGCCTCGTCGTCGGCGTCGAGCACCGGGAGCACCGGGGGCGTGACATCCTCGCCCTCGGCCAGCAGGCCGGCCGGGTACCACGACAGGTACAGCCGCCGCCCGTCGTAGTTCTTGACGTCGCCGAAGGGTCCGACGGCCACGACGCTGCTGGCAACGTCCACGTCGGAGGAGGCCGTCGCGAAGATCGACACCCGGTACCGGTGGGTGCAGGCGACCGGTGGGGGCAGGCCCGCCGTGCGGTCGATGGCAGGCCGCCCTTCCCACAGGGCGTTGACGACCGCCGAGAAGGGTCCGTGTCGACCGATGACGCCGTCGGAGGCACGCGCCTCGACCGTCCAGCGCCCGTGGTGGTCCTGCGCAACGGACGTGACGGACTGCTCGGTCAGCACCTCGATCGACGCCGTCGACCGGAGTGCGTCCACGAAGGCGTCCGCGACCGGGATCGTCGCGACGGATCGCTCCGCGACGGCGATGCCACCGGTCACGTCGTCGGTGTCGTACTCGGCGGCGACCTCCGACGCCGTCAGTCGCCGCGGCCGGCGACCCTCCAACGGCACGAGGTAGCCATCCACGTCCGGATGGTCCGTGACGAGGCGGTTGACGCGATCCGCGACGGCGTGGACTTGGTCGAGGTCGACGACAGAATGCCGATGGACCACGTAGCGGTCGTCCTGTCGTGTCGTCAACGGCTCAAGGTCGATGTTGACGAGCTCGCGGACCAGCGAGGCGAAGGCCAGCCCACCGGGGACGAGGCGGCGCGCGGTCGCCAGGGACGGGTCGGCACCGTAGAGGTAGCCGAGGTGAATCTTGCCCTCGTTGTACCGACTTGCGCCGCAGAAGGGGTCGGTCGACTGGTCGAACATGACCACGCGGACACCCCGCCGGGCGAGGAACAGGGCCACGGACGATCCCATGATCCCGGTCCCGAGCACGGCGACGGTGGCTCCTGGGTCGATCCTCACGCGGCTCGGGCCTCGAGCTCGAGCAGTTGTCGCTCGGCCCGCACGAGCAGGTCGCGCGTCTCGTCGCCGATGTCGGCCCGGATGTCGGTGTCACCGTCCCAATCCAGTCGGTCCGGGAGGGCGTCCCGGTTGCCAAGCCGGACCTGCATCCGACGCACGACCGTCCGGTGGAACACGACAAGCGCCTGCGTCGCGACACAACGTTCGTCCCGATCGGGCAGCCGCTGCCGCAGGACCTCGACCGTCGCATCGAAGCTCTCGGCCTGCCCCCGCAGGAGATCGTCCAACGTCCCCGGGAACCAGCCCCCACTCCGCGTCAGGCTTCCCTCGCGCTGCCAGCGTCGGTACAGCGGTTCGTGCACCGCAACGCTCGGCCCGGCCGCGAGCAGCGCCACGTGGAAGACGTAGGCGCTCCAATGGTTGTCCCCATGGATCGTCGGGAAGCGGAGGTCCCCCGTCCGCGATCGACGATGGAGGCTCCGAAGCGTCGTGCCACGCCGGGTCGTCAGGAAGTCGACGATGCGGTGCAGCGTGGAACCGTCGTAGTCGTGGGCCGGCTGCACCCCCTCGACGAGGCCGAACTCGGCGAGGTCGCAGTGCGCGCTCGCGGCCGCCGGTCGCGCCCCCAGGGCGTCGACGAGATGCTCGACGTACGTCGGCTCGATGATGTCGTCGTGGAAGTAGACGCCGACGTGGTCCGTGCGCGCCATCGCCAACGCCGCGTTGGTGTTCCGGGACCATCCGAGGCCGCCTCGCTGGATGCTGACCCTGATCCGCTCGTCCTCGGTCGAAGCCTGACGACAGATCTCCTCGGTCCGGTCGTGGGAGCCGTCGATCGAGACGTTGATCAGGACGTCCTGGTGGGACTGCACCCGTGCGCAGTCGAGCGTGCGCCCGATGAAGCCCTCGGCCCGGTAGGCGGGGATGCACAGCGAGACGGTCGGGGGCTCGGTCACAGCACGCTGGAACGCGTGAACTGGGCGTCGTCGTCGATGTAGCTTGCCGGGTCGTACCGGTGTGACGCCACGACGAGGAGGGTGGTGTCGCGCGTCGCGTACGTCTGCTGGCCCCACACACCTGCGGGGACGAGCAGTCCCGGCCCGCCCGGCAAGCAGCGGACCTGGCGCCTGGACTGACGTCGCAGCTCGACCAGGACCTCGCCACGCGTGCACACGAGCAGCTGGTGCCCGTCCGTGTGGGCGTGGCCACCCCGCACCGAGCCCGGCGGACAGCCGGTCACCGCGAACACACGGGCAGGCGAGAACGGCAGCCCGGCGAAGTCGATGGAGGTCAGGTCGCCGCGCGGTTCGCCGACCCGCCGAACGGGGACCCAGCGGGCCAACGGCGACGGGTCGCCACCGCGGGCGTGGTGATGCGGTGACGGAGCGGCCATCGATCGTCTCCCGAAGCGAGTGCATTGACCATAGGCGAGGACCCTCAGCCTCGGCGAGGGCGCCCCCCGTGGGCCCTCGAAACGGGCGGCCCGAACTGGCGGGCACGGCCCCCACGGTGACCTCGCTGTCCCCAGCGAGGGCGTCGCGGCCGACGACACCTGCTGACCACGCGGCTCAGGCTACTTCGAGCACGACCTGCCCGGCGGGGATGTCGGCGGCCTTCACCCGGACCCGAACCTGTTCGCCCGGGGCAAGGTCGTCACCGTGGACGCGGGCACGCACTGCCGGCTCGGCGATCAGCACCAGTCCACGTCCGTCGCGGTCATGGTCGACGTCCAGCACGGTCGCCTCGAACGTCTCGCCCACCCGGTCCGACAGCAGGGCCGCCTCCACGACGTCGACGACGGCGCGCTCGTAGGCGTTGGCGCGCCGCGTGGTCTCGGCCATGATGTCGGGAAGGTCGTACAGCGACTCCCGGACCCAGTCCGGGATCTCGTTGCCCGCATCCAGCCGGACACACACCTCCAGCCCCCAGCGGTCGACCAACCGGCGCAGCGGCGCGGTGACGTGCGCATAGTCGGCGGCGATGCCCGCGTGCACGGCGTCCGGGGGTCGCGACCCATCGAAGGCGCGGTAGCCGGCGCCCCGGAACGTCACGGTCGACTCGTCGAGGAAGGCGGCGTCAGTCGCACGGTCCGGATCGAGCGTGCGGACGAACAGGTGGAAGGGCTGTTCCGGGTCCCACTGCAGGCCCAGCGCGGCGGCCGTGGCCCGCAGCACCTGCAGGTCGGTGTCCCTGGCCGGCGGCAGGGTGCGCTGGATGCCGATGCGCCCGGACCGCATCAGCGCCGCGGCTGCGATGCCGGTCAACAGCGAGACCTGGGCGTTGTCCTCCTCGACCGGGCGCGGGCGTCGGAAGGCCAGCCGGTAGTGGTCGCCGAGGCGTTCGACCTCCTGGTCCGGGATGGGCAGGGCGACGCCGCCCCGGTCGGCTTCCACCTCGCGGCGGGCGGCCCCCAGCAGCGGCAACAGCCGCAGCATGTCCCCGGCGGTGCCACCGTCGAGGTCGTCCTGGACCTGCTGGTAGGACAACTTCGCGCGACTGCGGACGAGTGCACGGCGGACGCGGGTCTCGACCAGCAGGCCGTCGCCGTCGAGGTCGAGTCGCCACAGGACCGCCGGGCGGTCGACGCCGGGCAGGAGGCTGGCACGGTCCTCGCCGAGCACCGGCGGATGGAGAGGGTCGCGGCGGTCGGGACCATAGAAGGTCACGCCGCGGCGCCGGACTTCTGCGTCCAGTGCCGATCCGGGCTCGACGAACCACGGCACGTCGGCGATCGCGTAGTGGACCCGGAAGCCACCGCCGGACCGGCGGGCGAGGTGGACCGCCTGGTCGAGGTCGCGCGACTCGGGAGGGTCGATGGTGACCAGGTCGAGGTCGGTCGCGTCGTCGTGACCCGTCGGCGTGCGCTGCGCCGCCTGCTCCGCGTCGGCGAGTGCCGCAGGCGGGAACGACCCCGGGACCTCCAGGCGCTCGCGCACGCGTTCGAAGACCTCGGCGAGGGAGGCGGCACTGGCGGTGAGCTGGAGCGGTCGGCGTGGCATGCCGCGAGCCTACGCCGGGCATGGCCGGGGCATCGGTGCCGGCCGCCCGGTTCCGACCATTCGGTCTGCGACGGGGGGCGATGCTCCCACGACCTTCGTTGAGAACACGCGGGTTCTGGCGGGACAGGCATCAGGAGTCCTGCCACGGTCACCTGCAGCAATCTCGAACAGGTGTTCAGGGGGTCATAGACTGGCCGCAACGTCCGAACTGCGGGCCGGGATCGATCCCGGCCCATCGTCCAAGGAGGATCCCATGGACATCGATCGTCTCACCAGGATGAGTCAGCAGGCGCTGCAGCGTGCCGGCGTCATCGCCCGTGACCGCCACCACGTCGAGATCGCCCCTGCCCACCTGCTCGCGGCCCTGCTCGAACAGGCCGACGGCATCGTGCTGCCGATCACGCAGCGGCTCGGGGTCACCCCGACCACCTTGCGGGCGGCCACGACCTCCCTCCTGGACGACGCGCCGAAGGCCTACGGCTCGTCCGGGGACGTGCGGATGGGCTCTGCCATCGTCGGGGTTCTGGACGGTGCCGAGGCCGAGGCCGCGACCCTGACCGACGAGTACGTCTCGACCGAGCACCTGCTGCTGGCGCTGGCGACCTCGCGTGGGCGGGTGGCCGACCTGCTGGTCGAGCACGGCATCACCCACGACGCGATCCTGGCCGCGCTCAAGCAGGTCCGCGGTGCCCAGCGCGTCACTTCCCAGGACCCCGAGTCCACCTTCCAGGCGCTGGAGAAGTACGGGCGTGACCTGACCCGGATGGCGCGCGACGGCAAGCTCGACCCGGTGATCGGCCGCGACGAGGAGATCCGTCGCATCATCCAGGTGCTGGTGCGCCGGACGAAGAACAACCCGGTCCTGATCGGCGAGCCCGGCGTGGGCAAGACCGCCATCATCGAGGGCCTGGCCCGGCGCATCGTCGAGGGCGACGTCCCGACGATGCTGGCCGACAAGATGCTGGTCCAGCTCGACCTCACCTCGATGGTCGCCGGGGCCAAGTTCCGCGGCGAGTTCGAGGAGCGCCTGAAGGCCGTGATGAAGGAGATCGAGGCCAGCGACGGCCAGATCATCACCTTCATCGACGAACTCCACACGATCGTGGGGGCCGGCAAGGCCGAGGGCTCGATGGACGCCGGCAACATCCTCAAGCCGATGCTGGCCCGTGGCGAGCTGCGCATGGTCGGTGCCACCACGCTGGAGGAGTACCGCCACATCGAGAAGGACGCCGCGCTGGAGCGGCGCTTCCAGCCGATCCGGGTCGACGAGCCGTCCGTGGGTGACACCGTCGGCATCCTGCGTGGCCTCAAGGAGCGCTACGAGGTCCACCACGGCGTCCAGGTCACCGACGACGCCCTGGTGGCCGCGGCGATGCTGTCGGACCGCTACCTGACCGAGCGCTTCCTGCCCGACAAGGCGATCGACCTGTTGGACGAGGCCTCGGCCCGCCTGCGGATCGCCATCGACTCGATGCCGCCCGAGATCGACGACGTCGACCGTCGCATCCGCCAGTTCGAGATCGAGCGCGTCAGCCTGGCCAAGGACGAGTCGGCGTCGGCCCGCGAGCGCCTGGCAGACCTCGAGCGCGACCTTGCCGAACTGCGCGAGGAGATGGACGGGCTCACGGCCCGGTGGCAGGGCGAGAAGGACGTCATCGACCGTCTCAACGCCGCGAAGGGCGAGCTGGAGGAAGTCCGCGAGCAGACCGCCATGGCCGAGCGTGACGGCGACCTCGAACGGGCTGCCGAGCTGCGCTACGGCCGCACCGGCGAGCTCGAGACCGAGGTCGCCGCCGCGCAGGCCGCGCTGGACGAGTTGCGGGCCGTGGGCGGCACGATGCTCGAAGAGCGCGTCACCGACACCGAGATCGCCGACGTCGTCGCGAACTGGACCGGCATCCCGGTCCGCAAGTTGCTGGCCGCCGACGCCGAGAAGTTGATCGCGCTGGAGGCCCACCTCCACGAGCGTGTCATCGGCCAGGACCGCGCGGTCGAGGCCGTGGCCGACGCCGTGCGGCGGTCCCGCGCCGGCATTGCCGACCCCGACCGCCCGACCGGCTCGTTCCTGTTCCTGGGCCCCACCGGGGTCGGCAAGACCGAACTGGCACGGGCGCTGGCCGAGTTCCTGTTCGACGACGAGCGCGCGATGCTCCGCATCGACATGGGCGAATACCAGGAGAAGCACACCGTGGCGCGCCTGATCGGCGCTCCGCCCGGGTACGTCGGCTACGACCAGGGCGGCCAGTTGACCGAGGCCGTGCGCCGTCGTCCGTACTCGGTGGTGCTGCTCGACGAGATCGAGAAGGCCCACGGCGACGTCTTCAACGTCCTGCTGCAGGTGCTGGACGACGGCCGCCTGACCGACGGGCAGGGGCGCACCGTCGACTTCCGCAACACCGTCGTGATCATGACCTCCAACCTCGGCAGCCACCACATCCTCGACGTGACCCTGGACCCCGAGCAGTTGTCGGACCGGGTCCTGGCCGACGTGCGCAGCCACTTCAAGCCGGAGTTCCTCAACCGGATCGACGACATCGTGATCTTCGACCGCCTCACCCGGGACGACCTCACGTCGATCGTCGACATCCAGTTGGGTCGGCTGGTCCGGCGACTGGCCGACCGCGACCTGGCCGTCGACGTGTCGGACAAGGCCCGCGCACTGCTGGCCGACCTGGGCTACGACCCGGTCTACGGCGCGCGGCCACTCAAGCGCGTGATCCGCAGCGAGGTCGAGGACCGACTGGCCCGGCTGATCCTGTCCGGCGATGCTCCGGACGGCTCGACCATCGCCGTGGACGTCGACGACGACGGCCACATCGCCATGACCACCACCTGAGCCCACCTGGCCCCACCCCCACACAACCGTCGAGTGTGCGCATCACCCCGGAATCCCGGGGCAAGGCGCACACTCGACGTGGTTGGTGGGTCGTGCCAGCGGGTGTCGGCGGGGGGTCAGCGGGTGTCGGTGGGGCGGAAGGGATGGCCGGACTCGGCCAGTTCGACCAGCGAGTCGGGAGGCACGAAGCGGTCGCCGTACCGGTCGGCCAGTTCCTTGCAGCGGGCCACGAAGCCGGTCGTGCCACCCGGGTACTGGTCGACGTACTGGGTGACGCCGCCGGTCCAGGCCGGGAAGCCGATGCCCAGGATCGAGCCGATGTTGGCGTCGGCGAACGACGTCAGCACGCCCTCGTCGAAGCAGCGGACGGTCTCGATCGCTTCGGCGAACAACATGCGCTCCTGCAGGTCGACCAGCAGCTGGTCGTCGCCGTCGTGGCGGTGGGTGTCGGTGTCGGCACCGAAGTGCTCCCACAGCCCCGACCACAACCCGGTGCGGGTGCCGTCGTCGTAGTCGTAGAACCCGGCACCGTCCTTGCGTCCGCCGCGGCCAAACTCGTCGACAAGGCGGTCGATGACGTCGTGGGCGGCGTGGCGGGGGTGGTCGACGCCGGCGGACTCGTCGGCTGCGGCCGACGCGGCCTCGATCTTCTGCGGCAGCGTCAGGGTCAGTTCGTCCATCAACTGCAGCGGCGGTGCGGGGTAGCCCGCGGCCGACCCGGCGCGCTCGACCAGGACCGGGCTGACGCCCTCGCCGACGGCGGCAACGGCCTCGTTGAGGAAGGTGCCGATGACCCGGCTGGTGAAGAATCCGCGCGAGTCGTTGACGACGATCGGGGTCTTGCGCAGCGCCATGACCACGTCGAAGGCCCGGGCCAGGGCCGCGTCGGAGGTCTCGTCCCCGACGATGATCTCGACCAGCGGCATCTTGTCCACGGGTGAGAAGAAGTGCAGCCCGATGAAGTCCTCGGGGCGACTGACCCCGGTGGCCAACTGGGTGATCGGGAGCGTGGACGTGTTGGAGCACAGCAGGGCGTCGTCGGCCAGGTGCGGCTCCACCTCGGCGTAGACCCGGTGCTTGAGGTCGGGGGACTCGAACACCGCTTCGATCAACAGGTCGCAGCCGGCCGCGTCGGCGGCAGTGCCGGTCGGCGAGATCCGGGCCAGCAACGCGTCGCCGTCCTCCTGTGACACCTTTCCGCGGGACACGCCCTTCGCGACCAGCCCACGCGAGTAGTCCTTGCCGCGGTCGGCGGCGTCGGCGTCCACGTCCTTGAGCACCACCTCCAGGTCCACCTTCGCGCACTGGTAGGCGATGCCGGCCCCCATCATCCCGGCGCCCAGGACGACGACCCGGGTCGGTAGCCACCGGTCGTGCCCGTCCGGTCGGGAGCCACCCTTGGTGATGGCCTGGAGGTCGAAGAAGAAGGCCTGGATCATGTTGGTGGCCTGCTGGGAGTTGCAGGCCAGGTCCACGAACCAGCGGGTCTCGATCTCGATCGCGCGGTCGAAGGGCACCTGCGCACCCTCGATCGCGGCGGCGATGATGTGGTGGGGCGCGTCGTAGTGCGCGCCCTTGAGGGTGGCCTTCAACGTTGCGGGTACGGCCGGGAGGTTGGCGGCCAGCTTCGGGTGCGACGGGGTCCCGCCGGGCATGCGGTAGCCGGGGGCGTCCCACGGCTGGACCGACTCCGGGTGGGCGGCGATCCAGGCCCGCGCGTCGGCCAGCATCGTGTCGCGGTCGGGTGCGATCGCGTCGATCAATCCCTTCTCGAGCGCGTCGGCGACCCGGTACTGCTGGCCCTGGATCAGCACGTCGGTCAGGGCCGTGACGACGCCCAGCAGGCGGACCGTGCGGACCACGCCACCACCGCCGGGAAGCAGTCCCAGGGTGACCTCGGGACACCCGATGCGGCTGCGGGGATCGTCCAGCGCGATGCGGTGGTGGCACATCAGCGCCAGTTCGTACCCACCGCCCAGTGCCGCTCCGTTGATCGCGGCGACCACCGGGACGCCCAGGGTCTCGATCGTGCGCATGGCACCCTTCATGCGCGCGGACGTCGCGGCCACCTCGGCGGCGTCGTCCGGCGTGGCGGTGATCAGGTCGCGCAGGTCGCCACCGGCGAAGAATGTCGACTTGGCCGAGGTCAGGATGATCCCGGCGACGTCCTCGACCTCGCGCTCGAGCCGCGCCGCGATGGCCACCAGGTCGTCCTGGAAGCGGGCGTTCATGGTGTTCGCGGACTGCTCGGGGTCGTCCAGCGTCAGGGTGACGACGCCGTCGTCGTCGCGGTCGAAGCGGATGGTGTCGGTCATGATGAGGTGGTCCCTGGCAGGAGGTGGGGCGGTGCGGACGGGCAGGGCCCGGTGCAGGCCGGGCGGTTGCGGCGGGCGCCGGGTCAGACCCGTTCGATGACGGTGGCGATGCCCATGCCGCCGCCGATGCACAGGGTCACCAGCGCGGTCGAGAGGTCCCGGCGCTCCAGTTCGTCGACCATCGTTCCCAGCAGCATCGCCCCGGTGGCCCCCAGCGGGTGGCCCATGGCGATGGCGCCACCGTTGACGTTGGTGATGTCGCGCTCGACGCCCAGGTCGCGCATCAACTTCAGCGCGACCGCGGCGAAGGCCTCGTTGATCTCGACCAGGTCGATGTCGTCGACGGTCATGCCGGCACGGTCCAGCGCCTTGTTGCAGGCCGGCCCCGGCCCGACCAGCATGATGGTCGGTTCGGTCCCGATGACGGCGGTCGAGCGGATGACGGCGCGCGGTGTGAGGTCGTGCCGGGCACCGGCCTCCTCGCTGCCGATCAGCACCAGCGCGGCCCCGTCGACGATCCCCGACGAGTTGCCGGCGTGGTGGACGTGATCGATGCGTTCGACCCGGGTGTACTTCTGGAGCGCGACCGCGTCGAAGCCGCCCAGCTCGCCGATCCCGGCGAACGACGGTCGCAACTGCGCGAGGTCGTCGAGGGTCGTGCCCGGACGCATGTGCTCGTCGCGGTCCAGCACGACCTGGCCGGCGACGTCGATGACCGGCACGATCGAGCGGTCGAAGCGGCCGTCCGCCCATGCCTTGGCGGCGCGCTCCTGCGACTCCACCGCGAACTCGTCGACGTCGCGCCGGGAGAAGCCCTCGGTCGTGGCGATCAGGTCGGCGCTGATGCCCTGGGGGACGAACCCGGTGGCGTCGTTGGTCTCGGGGTCCATCGCCCACGGGTCCCCGCCGGAGCCCATCGGCACGCGCGACATCGACTCGACCCCGCCGGCCAGGATCAGGTCCTCCCAACCCGACCGGATCCGGGCGGCGGCCTGGTTGACGGCCTCCAGGCCCGACCCGCAGTAGCGGTTGGACTGGGTCCCGGCGACCTGCTCGGGGTAACCCGCCGCCAGCACCGCCGTCCGGGGCAGCACGCCGCCCTGGTCGCCGTGGGGTTCGACGATGCCCATGACGACGTCGTCGACGCCGCCCGGGTCCAGCCCGGGGTTGCGGTCGACCATCGCCTCCAGCAGCGTGGTCGCCAGCGACACCGGCTTGACCGTGTGCAGTGCGCCGGTGGGCTTGCCGCGGCCACGCGGGGTGCGGATGGCGTCGTAGACGTAGGCCTCGGTCATGATGGCTCCTGCGATCGGGTGCTGGTGGTGGACCAGGTGGTGGCTGACGGGGCGGTGGTCGGGGCGGGTGGCGTGTCGGCGTCGTCGTGGTCGGGACCGGCGGCCGCGAGCGGGCGGAGCGGGGCGTGGGCGATCCGGTCGGCCTCGTCGGGTGCGATCCCGAGGGCCCGGAGCACCAGGGCGGCGCCGGAACTGCCGACCCGGCGCCAGGTCTCGTGGGCCTCCAGGACCTGCCACATGGCGGCGATGGTGGTGCCGTTGACCAGCGCCATCGCGCCCGGTTCGTCACCGGCGCCGATGGTGAACCGGCCCTTCCGGCGACCGGCCCGCACATCGTCCATCGGCGGGCCCGCCCACAGTTCGCGGACGGTCGGGTCGATCGGCCCGAAGCGGGCCACGAAGCGACCCCAGCCCGGTTGCTCGTGGGCCCGGCGGACGAAGAACCGGAGGCCGTCGGACAGTCGCACGGCCGGGTCGCGCACGTCGACGAACGCGGCCTGCATGCGATCCCGCATCTCGATGGCGAGGTCGCGCGAGACCTGGTCGAAGAAGTCGTCCAGCGACTCGATGTTGTTGTAGACCGTGCCGCGGGCGATGCCGGCAGCGGACGCGAGTTCGCTGACCGTGACCTCGCTGCTGCCACGTTCGGCGAACAGGTGCAACGCCGCATCGTGCAGGCGTTGGCGCGCGGCGGTCATGGTGGCGCTCACGGCGGGGGACCTCGACGGTCAGGTGGCAATGCCTTCTCGCGACTGTACACATGTGTTCAAAGTCGAGCAACACCGTCTTCAGCGGTCGGCCGCGTTCCCGGTCGTCGGACGCGCCGTAGGCTGTGCGGACCGCGACGTCGGAGGGGCGACCATGTGGAACCAGGTCCGGTGGGCACGCCTGGTGCCGATCGTCGCCGTCGGCCTGCTGGTGGGCAACCTGTCCGGCGGGCTCCCGCTGGCGCTGTCGACCGGGCTGGGGTTCCTGATCGGCGGGTTGCTGTTCGAACTGTGGTGGCGCCCCCGGATGCAGGCACGGATCGACCGTCGCTTCGACGACCCGGACGATCCCTCCGACACCCCCTGACTCCACCCCATCGAGTGTGCTGATCGGCGCCATATGTGGCCCCGATGCGCACACTCGATTGGGTTCTGGGGGGCGTGGGTCAGTCCATCCACTTGCGCACGGTGGCCTTCTGGCCGCGCACGCTGGTCTCGCGCATGGCGCCGATGACGTGGTCGACCGACGTCTTGGGGACTCCCACCTTGCTGTGGTGCTGGGCGATCTTGATGGGACCGATGTCGGAGCCGGTCAGGCCGCCCTCGTTGGCAATCGCGCCGACCAGGTCGGCGGGCCGGACCCCCTCGACCCGCCCGAGGTTGATGAACAGCCAGCCGCGGTCCTCCTGGTCGTGGTGGGACCGGTCCCCGCCCGTCTTCCCGCGCTGCTTCTTCTTGGCGCGCTTCTGTTCCTTGGCGTGGGCGAACGCGTCCGGGATCTCGCGTTCGTCGGCGGCCGATCCACGGGCAGTGTGGACCAGCGAGATGGCGGCCAGCACGACGTCGTGGGGTTCGTGGCCGTCGGCCAGCAGCGCGGCCAGGACGTCCTCGGCCCCGTCGACCGGCGGGTCGTCCAGCGCGTCGGCCAGGTCGTCGACCGTCAGTTGGACCTGTCGGGTCGCGAGGTCGGCGACCGACGGCACCGGTACGACCCGCAGCGACCGACCGATCAGCCGTTCGATGAAGCCCAGGTTGCGACGCTCGCGGGGCTCGGCCAGCGTGATGGCGACCCCCCGGCGCCCGGCCCGGCCGACCCGACCGATCCGGTGCACGTAGCTCTCGGCCTGGCTCGGGACGTCGTAGTTGATGACGTGGGTCAGGGTGTCGACGTCAAGCCCACGCGCGGCGACGTCCGTGGCCAGCAGCAGCGACGCGGTGCCGTCGCGCAACCGCCGCATCACGCGGTCGCGCTGGCGCTGGTCCATGCCGCCGTGCAGCGCCTCGGCCCGGTGGCCGCGCCCGTTCATGGTGACCGTCAGTTCGTCGACCTCGACCCGGGTGCGACAGAACACCAGCGCCGAGTCCGGTGCCTCCATGTCCAGGATCCGCCCCAGGGCCGCCGCCTTGTGCGACCGGTGCACGAACGACACCGACTGCTCGACCAGCGGTGCGCCCTGCTCGGTGGTGGGTCGATCCATGGCGATGCGCACCGGGTCGTCGAGGTAGCGCTGCGCGAGGTGGGTGATCCGGGCCGGGACGGTGGCCGAGAACATCACCGTCTGGCGGTTGTCGGGGGTGGCGGCCAGGATCGCCTCGAGGTCTTCCTCGAAGCCCATGTCCAGCATCTCGTCGGCCTCGTCCAGCACGACCGTGTCGAGCAGGTCCAGCGACAGTGCGTTGCGGCCCAGCAGGTCGACGGCGCGCCCGGGCGTGGCCACGACCACGTGCACGCCCTTCTCGAGGGCCTTGATCTGCCGGTGAGCGGGCTGGCCACCGACGACGGCCACGACCCGGATGCCGAGGTGGCGCCCGTAGCCCTGGATCGCTGCGGTGACCTGCATCGCGAGTTCGCGAGTCGGGGCGATCACCAGGGCCCGCGGGGTCGTGGCTGGGGTCCGGCCGATGGCGTGCAGGATCGGGAGTGCGAACGCCGCGGTCTTGCCCGTGCCGGTGGCGGCCTGGCCCAGCAGGTCGCGACCCTCGAGTAGGTGCGGGATGGCCTCGTGCTGGATCGGCGTCGGCGTCTCGTAGCCGGTCTCGGTCAGACGTCGCAACAGTTGGTTGCGCAACCCCAGTCGCTTGAACGTGATCGCCTCGACGGCGTCGTCGAACGGCCCGTCGGCCGGCCCGTCATCGAACGGCGAGTGCTCGTCGCCCGGCGTGTGCTCGTCGCCTGGCATGTGCTCGTCGGCCGACGCGTGGTCGTCGGGCTGCGGGTGGTCGTCGCTCATGGCGCCTGCTGTCGGTGGTCGGACGCCGATGACGGCGAATGGGGCATCGTAGTTGGCAGCGGGCTGTCTCGACCCGAGCACCACCACCGGGCAGCACGCCGCCGCGAATTCGCTGGTTGGCTGTCGGACCCGGACAGGAGGTGGGGGATGGGCGACGACCCGACGACGAGGTTCGACCCGCGGGACCCGTTGCTGGGCGAGTACCGACCGGTCCCGTACCGGCCCCGCGTGGTCCCCCCGGACGAGGCGGACGCCCGCCAGCGCGACTTCCTCACCGCCATGCGGGACCGCCGCACCGTCCGCGCCTTCGCGACCGACCCGGTGGACCCGGACGTGATCGACCGGGCGATCCTGACCGCCGGCACCGCACCGTCCGGTGCCCACGCCGAACCGTGGACGTTCGTGGTGGTGACCGACCCCGATGTGAAGGCGGCGATCCGGGCGGCCGCCGAGGAGGAGGAACGGCGTTCGTATGCCGACCGGATGCCTGACGACTGGCTGGCGGCGTTGCAGCGACTAGGCACCGACGAGGTCAAGACCCACCTCACCGACGCCCCGGCGCTGGTGGTCGTGTTCGCACAGGCCCACTTCCTCGACCCCGACACCGGGTTCACGCGCAAGCACTACTACGTGACCGAGTCGGTCGGGATCGCCGTTGGGTTGCTGTTGGCGTCGCTGCGACTGGCCGGGCTGGCGACCCTGACCCACACGCCGTCACCGATGCGGTTCCTGTCCGAGATCTGCGGGCGCCCGCCCAACGAGCGCCCCTTCGTCCTGATCCCGGTCGGCCACCCGGCACCCGGCGCCACCGTCCCCGACATCCGTCGCAAGCCGCTCGACGAGATCCTCGTCCGCATCTGACCCAGATATCGCAACGAGGTGGTCGGGGTTGGCCTGATGGCGTTGTGGGATGTTCGGGTGGCCGGTGAGGTGGCCGTGGGGTGGTGTTGGACCGGTCGGTTGGGGTCGTGGCGG
>JBBSMS010000088.1:0-14739 GCA_038233055.1 Nitriliruptorales bacterium | reverse complement strand
CGCCGACGCCCCCCGCCGGCGGCGCGCGTCACGGTGCGGGCGCGGACTGCGGCGAATGAGTCATTGGTGACCATCCCCGACCACACCAGGTCCCACAGCGCGTCGAGCACGTCGTTCACCTCGCCCCCGCCGGCGGCGTCGTACAGGTCCGGCCAGAACGCCGTGCGGTGGTCGGCGAGGTGGGCGCGGAGCGCGTCGTGGCGGTCGGTGCGGGGTGGCTCGCCCAGTGGGTGGGGGAGGAGGTCGAGGTGGTCGCGGAAGGCCAGCGCGAGGCGTCCGTCGCGTCGGCCGACCGACTCGATCCCGCGCCACGCGACCTCGCCGGTGGCCAGGACCTGGTCGAACAGGCCGGTCGCCTCGCCCCGCACCCGGGCGGTCAGGACCTGCGATTCCAGGGTCGACGCCGCAAGTGGCGTCCCCTCCAGGACCTCGATCGCGTCCAACAACGCGTCGACGCCGGGCGGCGGGTCGACGACGCCGTGCCAGTCCAGCAGGAAGCGCGCGAACGCCTCCTGTTCCACCGGTTCGATCTCGTTGCGCAGGGCCGCCAGCGAGCGCCGCTTGAGTTGGCGGACCACCTCGATGTCGGCCCATTCGATGTCGCCCCCGCCGGGTCGGAATGCCCCGGACGTGACCCGATCGGTGGCCTCGAGTGCGCGCAGGGCACCGGTGACGCGGTCGGCGGTGGTGCCCAACCGGTGCGCTGCCTCGGCGGCGGTGAACGGGGTGTGCGTGCGGGCGTGGCGCGCGACCAGGTCGACCAACGGCGAAGGGACCGGGTCGGTGAAGGCGGAGGGCAACCCCGGTGGCAGTGCGGCGCCCAGACCGTCGCGCAGGCGGGCGGCGTCCTCCGCCGCGGCCCAGCGCATGTCGCCGCCGATGCCGACCTCGATGACCCGTCGTCGGGCCACGAGGTCCTCGAGGTGGGCGTCCACGTCGTCCGGATCGCGCAGCCGCAGTGCCAGTTCGTCGCGCGTCAGCGGCCCGAGGTCGGCCACCAGGTCGGCGAGCCCGTCGGGACCCTTGAGGCGTCGGTCACGGCCGCGTTCGTCGATCGGCAACAGGCGCTGCAGTTCGAGCCCGACCAGTTCCACGACCTCGGGGTCGAGCAGTTCGCGCAGTTCGGCATCGCCCAGCAATTCCGCCAGCAGGTCCGGATCCAGGGCCAACGCGGCCGCACGGCGCTCGGCCGCGGGTGCGTCGTAGTCGTACATCCACTGGCCGACCCACGAGAACAGCAGGGCCTGCGCGAACGGGGACGGGGACGCCGTGTCGACGACCCGGACCTTGAGCCGGCGGGACTGGAGGTCCTCCAACACCGTGGTCAGGGCAGGCAGGTCGAACACGTCCTGCAGGACTTCGCGGGTGGCCTCCAGCAGGATCGGGAACGTGGGGTGTCCCAGCGCCACCTGCAGCAGGTTGGCGGCGCGCTGGCGTTGCAGCCACAGCGCGGTCCGCTGTCCCGGACGCCGACGAGGCAGCAGCAACGCCCGGCCGGCCGCTTCCCGGAAACTGGTGGTGAAGCGGGCGGTCGACACCAGCCGGCTGCGCAACAGGTCCTGGATGTCGGCGGGGTCGAGTGCGAGCAGGTCGAGGTCGACGTCGTCGTGGGCCTCCTGCAGGCGCAGCACGATGCCGTCGTCGGTCCACAGCACCTCGGGTTCGATCCCCTGTTCGTGCAGCCGGGCCTCGATCGCCATGGCCCATGGGGCCAGCACGGGCGCGCCCAACGGGGCGTGCACGACGATCCGCCAGTCGCCCAGTTCGTCGCGGAAGCGTTCGACCACGATCGTGCGGTCGTCGGGGACGATGCCGGTCGCGTCCTGTTGCTCGCCCAGGTAGTCCAGCAGGTTCGCGGTCGCACGTGCGTCCAATCCGTGGCCGTCACGCAGCCGGGTGGTCGCGGAGGTCCGGTCCAGGGCCATCAGTTCGCGGCTGAGCGCCCCCATGGCCCGGCCCAGTTGGACCGACCGCCCGGGTCCGTCGCCGTGCCAGAACGGGAGCTTGCCGGGCCGCCCGGGCGCCGGGGTGACGATCACCCGGTCGTGGGTGATGTCGTCGATCCGCCAGGTCGACGCCCCCAGCACGAACGTGTCGCCGACCCGTGACTCGTGCACCATCTCCTCGTCGAGTTCGCCCACGCGGACCCCGTCGCCCAGGACCACGCGGTAGAGCCCGCGGTCGGGGATGGTGCCGGCGTTGATGACCGCGAGTTGTTGGGTGGCGCCGCGGGCCCGCAGCACGCCGTCGACCCGGTCCCACACGATCCGTGGACGCAGTTCGGAGAACTCGTCGGACGGGTAGCGCCCGGCCAGCAGGTCCAGCGTCGCGAGGAAGACGTCGCGCCCGAGGTCGGCGTACGGCGCGGCACCCCGGACGACGTCGAACAACTCGTCGACCGGTCGATCGTCCATCGCCACCATCGCCACGACCTGCTGGGCCAGCACGTCCAGCGGGTTGCGTGGGTAGCGCAAGGGTTCGACGTCGCCGGCCAGCATCCGCTCGGCCACCACCGTGGCCTCCAGCAGGTCGTGCCGGAACTTGGGGAAGATCACCCCGCGCGAGGTCTCGCCCACCTGGTGGCCGGCTCGCCCGACGCGCTGCAACCCGGCCGCCACCGAACCGGGGGAGGCGATCTGCACCACCAGGTCGACTGCCCCCATGTCGATGCCGAGTTCGAGGCTCGAGGTGGCCACCAGTCCGCGCACGCGTCCGGCCTTGAGGTCGTCCTCCAGTTCACGCCGGTTGTCCTTCGACAACGAGCCGTGGTGGGCCCGGACCAGCGGCTCCACGTCCGACCGCAGGATCCGCTCGACCTCGTCCGGGAGGTCGGGGTCGAACGGGTCGAGACGGTCGGTCTGCAGCCCGGCCTCCTCCAGGCGCAGGCGCCGGACCCGCCGGGCATGCACGTCGTTGACGTCGGCGGCCAGGCGCTCCGACAGGCGCCGGGCGTTGACGAACACGATCGTGGAGGTGTGGCTGGTGACCAGGTCGACCAACCGCGGATGGATCGCCGGCCAGATCGACCCGGTCGTTGCCGCGGTCGGGTCGAGGTCGACATCGTCCTCGGCGACCGGGTCGGCCATGTCGGCCACCGGGACGACCACCTCGAGGTCGAGGTTGGGCGTGGCGCTGGCATCCACCACGGTGACCGGGCGCGGCCGCGTGCGTCCGTCCGCCGATCGATCGACCCCGCCCAGGAAGGTCGCGATCTCGTCCAGCGGTCGTTGCGTGGCGGACAGGGCCAGCCGTTGTGGGCGGGGCCGGTCGCCGGCGCGGCTGATGACCTCGTCCAACCGCTCCAGCGTGAGCGCGAGGTGGGTGCCGCGCTTGGTCGAGGCCATGGCGTGGACCTCGTCCACGATGACGGTCCGGACATCGGTGAGGGTCTCCCGACCCCTGGACGTGAGGTAGAGGTAGAGGGACTCGGGCGTGGTGATCAGGATGTCGGGCGGGTTGCGGATCAGGCGGGCGCGGTCGCTCGACGAGGTGTCGCCGGTCCGGATTCCGACGGTCGGGACCCGGATCGGCAGGTCCATCCGCTGGGCGGCCAGTTCGATCCCGGTCAGGGGTGCGCGCAGGTTGCGGTCGATGTCCACGGCCAGGGCCCGCAACGGCGACAGGTACACCACGCTCGTGCCGGCGGGCGGGTCCTCGGTGGTCATCAGGTCGTCGATGGCGGCGAGGAAGGCCGCCAGCGTCTTGCCCGACCCGGTCGGGGCCAGCAACAGGGTCGACTCGCCCCGCTGGATCGCCGGCCAGGCCGCCGCCTGGGCCTCGGTCGGGTCCCGGAACGTGGTCGTGAACCACGTTGACACTGCCGGCGAGAAGCCGGCGAGGGCCGTGGCGGCGGGCGCACTCACGATCGCTCCGGTCGGTCGTCGGCCCGCGCGTCGGGGCGGGCGCGGGGGCTGGACGCGGCGCGGCGCGCCGCGAGATGTCGGGCCGCAGGTCGCACCACGCGGGCGTGGTCCCCGCGGGGGTGACAGGCGGGGAGGATCCAGTCTGCCGGCTGGGTGCGACACACGTCGGCGGGGGGGCCTCCGAGCAGGCGCGTCAACAGGACCACATCCCGAGGCCGGCCTGGCGGGCCGACCGGTCCAGGGCCCGGACGGCCGCGTCGTGGTCGTCGTTCGGGCGGAACTTCACCTCGCGCGCCTGTCCCTCGGCCAGCAGGGTGCCGTTGAGCCCCCAGCGCCTCAGGCGGTCCATGTCGGCCTCGTCCACGACGGCAGATCGCGGATCCGGGTCGGGCGACGACACGTCGGCGAGGCGTGCGGTCGGGGGTCGACGTGTTCCTCGACCCACGGCACCGCGGGCACGCCGTCGTCGTCGATCGCCGCCAGCAGGTCGGCCAGGCAGCCGGGGTACAGCGGATCCGACAGGTGGCGCAGGTCCGCGGGCAGGCACCAGCGCCAGTCGTCGAGGGCCTCGGCCTCGTAGTCCTCGAGGTGGACCGCGGCGAGGGTCGGGCGGTGATCGAGCACGACGTGCCAGAACGACTCGACCTGCTCCGTGGGACGTCCCAGGAAGGTGAACCGCGCACGCCGGTGCAGGGCCGCAGGCTGGTCCAGTTCAACCTCGATGCCGGTCTCCTCGGCCAACTCGCGCTCGGCCGCGTCCCGGGCGGTCTCGCCGTCGTCGGTGCCACCACCCGGCGTGAACCACCACCCCGCGTCGTGGCCGTCGCCGGCATGGCACAGCAGCACGGCGCCGGCGGGATCGCGGACCAGCACCCGCCCGGCGCGTCGGTGGATCACGCGTCGGTCGACACGCGGGAGCCCTCGCGGTCCCGGCGTCCGGCGGTCGGGGCGACCTGCCATGCCAGCAGGAACCACCCGATGGCCAGGACGGTGTGCACCAGGCCGAATGCGATCGACGGCGGGTCCAACCAGGTCACGACCAGTGAGCGCGTCCACAGCACCACGGTCCAGGCGACGAACAGCCACCGGATCTCGCGGGCCCGGTCGGGCGCCCACCACAGCACCCCGCTGGTGACCCAGCCGATCAACAGCGAGCCGCCGATGCGCAACAGGTCCTCGGGGTCGGTGACCTCGGCGTCGGTGAGCAGCCCGATGCGGCCACCCCACGACACCAATGTCCATCCCAGGACGACGACGGCCAGCACGCGCGGAGACATGGCGGCGAGCGTATGCCGCTGCACCGACGCGCCGACCGCCACGGCCTCCGACCCGCAGCCCGGCGCACCCCGGTGGTGCGACGCGGATGTGGCCGACCGCGCGGGGTGCAGCACCAGGAGACCGCCGGACAACTCCAGGTGGCGGCTGCGACTGACGGAATGACGCAGCAGTCTCCTAGGCTGCGGCCAATGGCTGATCTCACGCACGTCACGTCCCGCGGGTCCGACGACGTCGACCTGACCGATCCCGACGCCCTGGTCACCACCCGCGAACTGGCCGGCGAACTGCTGGACGCCGACCCCGACGTCGACCAGTTGCGCGAGGTGGGCCGCGACCCCGCGGTCGGCATCGACGTCCGGGTGGCCACCAAGCTGGCCGAGTCCCGGCTGGCCGTGGACCGCCTTGGCGACGACGCACCGAGCCTGCAGGTGCAGTTCGCGATGTGGGGTGAACACAACCGCCTCCGCCCGCGCTCGGTCGACAACCCGGTCGGGGAGGACTCGATGCGGGTCAAGCTCGACCAGTTGGACTGGCTGCTGGTCGACAGCATGGTGGACTGGCGCCTGGTGGCGGTCGATGACGGCAGCCCTGACGACGACTGGCAGACGGCGGCCGAGATGGCCGACCAGCACGACCTTGGCGACCGGGTGGTCGTCCTGCGGCTGGACCAGGCGATCCCGACCGACACCGGCCCCCTGGCCGGCCTGGCGCACGTCGACGACTCGCGCAAGGGCGGCGCGATGGTGCTGGGCGCGCAGCACGGCCTGGACGACGGCCGTGACGCGGTCGTGCTGACCGATGCCGACAACTCCGTGGACCTGGCCCAACTCGGGCTGCTGCTGGGGCCGTTTGTCGCCGGCAACCCCGTGGTGGTCGGCGATCGCAAGCATCCCGACGCCGTGCTCCGCAAGGCCGAGGCCCGGTGGGGCCCGGGCATCCTGGTCCTGCGCCACATGCAGCGGATGGTGGGACGCGCGCTGTTCTCGCGTGGGCTGCGCGACACCCAGGCTGCCTTCAAGCTGTTCGGCCGCGACGCCCTGGTGGACATCCTCGCGGCGCCGTCGACGTTCGGGTTCTCCTTCGACCCCGACTGGCTGTACGGCGCACTGGGCGGGGGCCACGACATCGCCACGACCTCGTTCGCCTTCGTCGACTCCTTCGCGGAGTCAGCCTCGTTGACCCAGGGACCGATGACCACGTGGGAGTCGTTGCTGGTGGGCCTGACCGCCTCCGCGCGTGGCCGCGATGCCGACCACGACCGCGACATGGCCGCGCTGGTCGACGACCACGGCCACGTCGCAGACCTCGAGCGCATCATCGTCGAGGAGCCGCCCGCCGCGTTGTCGGCCGCCGATCCCGGCGACCTCGGGCGGCCGGAGATCCTGTCAGTGGCCGACCTGCGTCACTGGATCGAGCAGGTGGTCGCGTCGGACTGACCGGCGCCGGGGGCCCGGGGCCCGGGGCCGCCATGTGAGCTTCGTCGGTCCGCGTCGCGACGCGAGTTAGGCTGACCGGTCGGACCGGACAGGAGCGGAAATGGCCATGGGACACGGCGATCGACTCAGCGCGGTCGACGCCGCCTTCCTCCGGATGGAATCCCCGAACCTGCACATGCACGTGGGCGGCCTGTTCATCGTGGAGCCCGGCGAGGGTTCCACGTTCACCTTCGACCGCTTCCAGCGCCTGGTGCGCTCACGCCTCCATCTCGTGCCGCGCTACCGCCAGCGGATCGCCGGCACCCCGTTGGACCTGGCCCAACCGATCTGGGTCGACGACCCCGGCTTCGACCTCGCCTACCACGTGCGCCACGCCGCCCTGCCCCGTCCCGGCGGCATGGACCAGTTGCTCGAGTATGCGTCCCGGATCCTGTCGCGCCAACTTGACCGCGACAAGCCGTTGTGGGAGCTGTACGTCGTCGAAGGGCTCGAGGACGGCAACATCGGCATCATCGGGAAGAACCACCACGCGATGATCGACGGACTGGCGGGCGTGGACATCCTGGGCGTGTTGCTGGACACCGACCCGGCCTCTCCCGACGAACTGCCCCCGGCCACGGCCTGGGAACCGCACCCCCCGCCCAGCGGCGTCCGTCGAACGATCGGGGCGGTCCGCGACCTCGCGACCCAGCCCAGCGCCCTGGTCGCCCGTGCGCGGGCCCTCGCCGATCGTCCGCTGGAGGTGGCCAAGCGGACCGCCGCGGTCGGCAGCGGCCTGACCCACCTCGCCACGACCGGACTGTCCGGCGGACTCGCGAGCAAGTCGATCCTCAACCAGTCCCCGGGAATCTCGCGTCGGTTCGCGGTCCAGCAGTTGCCGCTGGACGAGGTCAAGGAGGTCAAGAACGCCTTCGACGCCACGGTCAACGACGTGGTCCTGGCCGTGTGCGGCGACATGCTGGGCCGTTACCTGCGGGCCCGCAACGAGTCGACCCAGGGGCTGGAACTGCGCGTCATGGTGCCGGTCAGCGTCCGGACCACGACCGACCACAACAACCAGGTGGCCGCCGTTCTCGTGGACCTGCCGGTGGACGAGATGGACCCGGTGTCGCGCCTGCGGGCGATCTCCCGGCGCATGGGCGACGTGAAGCGGTCCCATTCGGCCGTCGGTGCCGACTTCCTCCTCAACCTCAGCGGCTTCGCGCCGCCGACCATCCATGCACTTGGCGCCCGCCTGGCCGCCCAGGCCCGTCTGTTCAACACCCTGGTGACCAACGTGCCCGGACCCCAGTTCCCCGTGTACGCGCTGGGTGCCCGACTGGTGGCCGGCTATCCGTTCATCCCCCTGGCCGCGACCCAGTCACTGGCGATCGGGTTGGTGTCGCTGGACGGCGTCATCCACACCGGGTTCACGGCCGACTACGACGCGCTGCCGGACGTCTCGTTGCTCCCCGAGTTCCTGCGCGGGGCGCTGGACGACCTGTTGGTGTCGGCCCGGGCCCTGTCGCCCACGGCGTCGTGACCGCGGTCGACCCCCCGCTCCGGGTCCAACGCCTGCGCGACGACGTGGTGATGCCCACCCGCGCCCATCCCGACGACGCCGGCCTGGACCTGCGGGCGGCCGAGTCCGTGGACCTCGCACCCGGCGCGCGAGCGGCCGTGCCCACGGGGTTGGTCGTGGCGATCCCGCCGGGGTACGTCGGCCTGGTGCACCCCCGCTCGGGACTGGCGTTGCGCGACGGCGTCACGGTCGTGAACGCCCCGGGCACCATCGACGCGGGCTACCGCGGCGAACTGCTGGTGGCCCTGGTCAACCTGTCGGACACGGTCGTGCAGATCCATGAGAGCGACCGGATCGCCCAACTGCTGGTGCAGTCGGTGGCACTGTCGGTGGTCGAGGAGGCCACCGACCTGCAGGGCCAGCAGACCGGTCGCGGCCCGGGCGGATTCGGGTCGACCGGGCGCGCCTGAGCCGGTTCGCAGGACCGTCCGGCGGTTTGTGTCAGCACACGGGCTCGGCTACCTTGACCGACCGCACGCGGTAGTAGCTCAGTTGGCTAGAGCGCCACCTTGCCAAGGTGGAGGTCGTGGGTTCGAATCCCATCTACCGCTCCACTGGACGCCCCCGGGACACTGGGGGCCTCGGTGCGTCAGGGCCCCTCGCAGGGGTTTCCGGGGCGTGGGCGCGTGGCTGTTCGACCATGCGTCGGGGACACCCCTCGGTTGTACGGTGACGATCGATCGGTGGAGGGGCGGACCGTGACGCAGAGGATGGCGGCAATGGGGCCTGGGGAAAGCGGTTTGGGTCTGCCGGAACCGGTCCTGCATGGCATCGACCACGTCGAGTTGTGGGTCGGCAACGCCCGCCAGGCCGCCCACTGGTACGTCTGGGGCATGGGCTTCACCCCCCGGGCCACGATCACCAGTCGGCCGGACCGGGTCAGCCACGTGCTCACGCAGGGTGACGTCCGGCTGGTCGTGACCGGCGCGACCCGCCGGGACAGCCCGGTCGCGGCACATGTGGCTCGGCACGGCGACGGGGTCCGCGCGATCGGGTTCCTGGTCGACGACGCGGACCTGGCCCTGGCGCATGCGGTCGCTCGCGGTGCCACCGTGGTCCACGAGTCGGCGCCCGCCAGCGACGATCGTGGCCATGGCCGGGTCGCCGCGGTCGCGGCCTTCGGCAGCGTCGTGCACGCCTTTGTCGACCACCGGGAGATCGTCGACGACGTACCGGACGAGGTCCGGCCCGCCATCCCGCTGCCCGGCACCGACCTCCCGCCGGTCGGGCTCGTGGCGATCGACCACGTCGTGGCCAACGTCGAGATCGACACCCTGGGGGACTGGGTCGAGCACCATCGTGCCGTGCTGGGCGTGCAACCGCTGGCCGAGTTCGGGGCCGACGTCTCCACCGCCCGCAGCGCCCTGCGCTCGGTCGTGCTCCGGGACGCGTCGGGCAGCGTCACGTTGCCGGTCAACGAGCCGGCCGAAGGCACGCACCAGTCCCAGATCCAGGAGTTCCTGGACGCCAACGACGGTCCCGGCATCCAGCACCTGGCCGTGCGCACCGACGACATCGTGGAGACGGTCGCCGCGCTGACCACTCGCGGCGTCACGTTGCTGCAACTCGAACCCGGCTACCACGAACAGGCCCGCGCGCGCCTCGGTGACGTCGGCACCTCGTGGGACGAACTGGCCGAGCACGGGATCCTGGTCGATCGGGATGCCGAGGGCGTCCTCCTCCAGGTCTTCACGGAACCGCTGCAGGACCGCCCCACCTTGTTCGTCGAGATCATCCAGCGCCGGGGCGCCACCGGGTTCGGGGCCGGCAACTTCGCGGCCCTGTTCGCCGCCGTCGAGCGTGAACAGGCCCGCCGCGGCAACCTCTGACCCGAACTGCTGGGGGCCGTGTTCCTGGCCGTGGCGGCAATCCTGGCCGTGGTGCAGGGCCTGGCGTACGGAGCCGCTCGTCTGTTCGGCCGATGAAGAGCCGGTCCCCGTCCCCACCGGCCACGCCAGCCTCGGGCGACCCACGGGCGCAGCGACGGAACCAGCCCACCGTCTCCTAGAGTGCGCGTGGCGGGCGCCAAACGGGTCTCCCGATCGAGGCGGGGAGGCCATCGTGGCGGAGGCAGCGACGTCGACCCCTGCGCCAGATAGGGGCGAGGACGAGGCCGCGTACCGCCGCGGCATTCGGGCGTGGGTGACCTACGACTGGGCGAACTCGGCCTTCACGGTGGTCGTGGTCACCGCAGTCCTGCCGGTGTACTTCTCGTCGGTGGCGGGGGCGACGCTGCCGTCACCGGCCCGGGCGACCCAGATCTTCTCGCTGGTGACCTCGATCTCCCTCGGGTTGACCGCCGTCCTGTCACCGCTGTTGGGGGCGTACTCGGACCTGGTCGCCGCCAAGAAGCGCATCCTGGTGGCGATGGTCGGGATCGGGGCGATCGCCACCGGCGCCCTGTGGCTGGTGACCGAGGGCGACTGGGTGATGGCGCTGGTGCTGTTCGCCATCGGGCGGATCGCCTTCTCGCTGGGCAACGTCCTCTACGACGCCCTGTTGCCCGCGGTCGCACGGCCCGCCGACCAGGACGCCGTGTCGGCCCGAGGCTTCGCATTCGGCTACCTGGGGGGTGGCCTGCTGCTGGCCATCGGGGTCGGGATGATCTTCGGGCTGGGCGCCCAGACCGGTGCCCGCCTGTCGTTCCTGAGCGTCGGGGTGTGGTGGGCGCTGTTCACCGTGCCGCTGGTCCGACACGTCCCGGAACCGCCGCCGACGCGGGTCGGCGACGAGAAGGTCGGGCTCGCCGCGACCGTGCGCACGACCGTGGCGATGGTCCGGTCGCTCGGCACGATGCCCGACCTGCGGCGCTTCCTGGTCGCGTACCTGGTCTACAACGACGCGATCAACGTCGTGATCGCCGTTGCGGCCCTGTACGGCGCCGAGCTGGGCTTCGGCACCGAGGAACTGCTCCTGGCCGTGTTGCTGGTGCAGTTCACCGCCGGGCCCTACGCGATCCTGTTCGGCCGGCTCGCGACCCGCCACCGGGCCAACCGCGGGCGCATCGGGGTGTTCCTGGTCGCCAACATCGTGCTCGTGCCGCTGGTTGGCATCGGGCTGGGCCTGTTCGGGCCGGGCACCTTCGTCGGGCGCGCCGACGAGCCGTTCGAGGCGACAGGCGAGGCCGTGGGGCAGGGCGAGGTCGACCTCACCACGGCGGTGGCGGGATCGGCCGAGGCCGCGACGATCGATGCCGGACTGGTCGGCGCCGACGAGCCGGTGCAGGCGGTCGTGGTGGACGACGAGGCGGTGCTGTCCTACATCGGCCGGGACGTCGTCGTCACCTTTGCCAGTGTGCCCGGCGCGGGCACGCTGACGGTGTCGGTGGACGGCGACGTCGCCGACGACGGTGACGACGAACCGGTCATGGTCGACACCGCGGCCGACCGCGCGCGGTACGGCGAGGAGGTCACGGTGGTGGTCGCCGATGCCGGACCTCACACGCTGACGCTGGCAGCCGACGGGGGTCCGGTCACGATCCAGGGGCTTGAGGTCGCCTCGCCGCCGCGTGATTCGAACCTGCCGATCATCCTGGCTGCCCTGGTCGGCATCCAGGTCGTCGCCGCCCTCGCGGCGCTGGTGTTCGGTCGCTCGATGGCTGCTCGGGCCCGCCGGGTCGACGCCCGCCGGGGCATCATCCTGGCACTCATCGCCTACGTGATCGTCGCCGTCTGGGGCTTCACCCTCGACACCGTGGTCGAGTTCTGGGCGCTTGCCTGGCTGGTGTCGGTCGTCCAGGGCGGCTCGCAGGCCCTGTCGCGGTCGCTGTACACGACACTGGTGCCCGAGCGACGGGCGGGCGAGTTCTTCGGGATGTTCTCGATCCTGTCCAAGTTCACGTCGTTTTTGTCCCCGCTGTTGTTCGTCGTGTCGGTCGCGATCTTCGACTCGTCCCGGCCGGCCGTGCTGGCCCTGTCGCTGATGTTCCTGTTCGGCATCGCGGTCCTGTCCCGGGTCGACCCCGCCGCCGGACGTGCGCTGGCGACCCGGCTCGACCAGCAACCGGCCCCCAACGCCGACTAGTACGAGGTCACGACGTCCGACGGCTCCATCGACTCCAAGACCTCGGACCTCAAAGACGAGACGGCCGGCCCCGCGCCCGTGGGAAGATCGTTCTGCCACCCGGCCAGCGAGTCTGCGACCTCCGCGGGATGTTCACGGATGACTGCAGCATGAAGTTCAGCCAGGACTTGGTGGCCAGCCTGCACTACCGGGTCAGCGCACGCAGCGTCAGCGACCGCCAGAGCACGTTCGCGGGTCTGGACTTCGACGAGCGTTGGGCTGCCTTCGTAGGCCTCGGGAAGCAGAGCATCAACGATCTCGCGTCGTGACTCGTACTCAACAAAACCCTGATCTGCCATGCACTCTCGCCATTGAGTGAGTGCCGACGCCAATCGATCCGACTCCTCCAGTTCCTGGTAGGACTCGTCGTAGGCTGCCAGGAGTTCCTCGTCGGGATCGTCGCGAGCCGGGCGATCGCTGATACCTACATCCTCCGTGCTCGCCAAACATCCTGCGGGGTACTCGTGCATCGCCCTCACCCATGCTTCCAGGCCTCCGGGTGCATCTGCCATCAGCGCGGCGTTCTCCGGGGTGACACCGACGGTGAACTCGTCCCCAACACTCTCAGTTGCGACGATGAACGTTGAGACGCCGTAACCGTGCCGTGCTGCAAAGCTCTTCGGGATTGCCGAGTACGGAGCCCACGGCAGGTCCGCGCTGTCGGGAGGGGGAGGGCTCATTTCTGGCTGATAGTCGAAACCCTTGTCCTCCATGCATGCCTCGATGGCGACCTCGCGGGCCTCGCGGTCCTGTGAAGGCGCCTCGGGTCCGAACACGGCGTCGTCGAGCAGGGTCCGGAACTGCTGTGGTGCGTCCGTAGGCGTGCGCTCCAACCAGTCAACGGATGATCCCTGGTCAGCCAGCGGCTGCTGTGTGCCAGGCTCCGCGCACCCCGTCAGCGCCGCGCCTAGGATTAGGACCACGCTGAGTCGGCTGAGTTGACCCCAAACCATTGTCTAGTCTCCGTCGTAGTAATACGTGCCGCCATAGTTGAAGTAGAATTTGTCAGAATGCGGAGGACCTACGGCTACCGGCTGGATTTGGCCGTGGTCGATCGCGGCACCGATGACATCGTCGGCGAGGTCGTGCTCAACCAGTGGGACGCTGGCAACCGCTGCGTGAACTTCCGCACGCTGCTGGGTCCGACCGCACGCGGGCGCGGGCTGGGAACTGAGGCGGCCAATCTGGCGCTCAACCACGCCTTTGCAGTCGCAGGCGTGTACCGGGTAGAACTGGAGGTCTATGCCTTCAATCCCTGAGCGCGTCACGTCTACGACACGCTCGGCTTCGTCCACGAGGGCACCCGCCGCGACGCCCTGCGGTTCAACGGCCGCTGGGTCGATGCACACATCATGGCGCTCCTGGCTACGAATGGCCCCGGTCCCCAGTATGACAGATAGGGGTGAGGCATGCCGACGACACCGGAATCCGGACTATCACCGTCGGCCCACACACGGGCGCGACGCCAGTTCGGAGGGCACCTCGGTGGGTGTTTGCCAAGCGACACCCAGTGAACTCACCCCTCGAATACGAGCGTCTACCACAAACTACTCGCCTCGACTTCCCGTCCAACGGGAAGTGCGCAGCGGTTGTGCTGCACCGCGGACCCGCCCCAGGTTTCTTGCCCAGTACCGGCGAGGGCCAATGACACCGGTGGGGCCGACGGTCGTCTCGTCCTCCACGACGCAACGCGACCAGACCGTGGAGCCCGCATGCCCTTGACCCCGACGTAGCGTAAGGCCTTACGGTCGACCTGACCGTCCCGGCGTCCCGACAGGGGTTACGACGATGACCATCACCGTGCGCGACAGCCAGACCGACATGCGCCGCATCCTTTCGGCACCGTCGGCCGAGCGACCAGGCCTGCTGGAGGCGATGCTGGAGCCCGTTGCCGGGCAAGACCGCCGCCGAGGCGCTGCTGGCCCCGTCCGGCGAGGTCATCGAGATTGCAACGCCTTGACCGAGCGTGGCCACCGTCAGACTCCGCGGGAGCGGGCCGCGCCCGCGGCCAGGGCCGGCTTCGAGAGCCGGAGGACAGGTCCGTTCGTTGCGGGCACTCGCGGCGGCCACGGAGGGCTGGCTTCGCCGATCGTCGGCATGACCGCCCTGATGGCCGGAGCCGGCGGCGTGCATCGCGGTCTCGAAGTCCGCGTGATCATTGGCCCCGTCGTCGTGGAAGTGGTGGTCGATCAAAGGTGACCTCGAACGCCGCGACCCCGTGGCGCCACCCCGGGTCGGGGAGGTGAGCGATCGCCGTCGCAAGGCTTCGTAGGAAAAAGGGAATGGCCGGCAGGTCGCTCGTGTTTCCATCAGGACTGTCCCCGATCAGGAGTGGAACATGACCGAATCGTCAACTGGCGCCAACAGCACGAGTTCTCCCGAGTCGGCCGCGGCTCGGGTGGTCCGCGGGGCGCTGGGCGGTGTGGTGGCCGGTGCGGTCTTCATCGTGTTCAACATGTGGTTCTCCGCCTCGAACGGGGGACCGGCCACTGCGCCGTTCAGGCTCATCTCGTCGTTGGTGCTGGGGTCCGGATCGCTG
>JBBSMS010000087.1:0-14779 GCA_038233055.1 Nitriliruptorales bacterium | reverse complement strand
GGGCACGAGTGGCACGTCGCGGCGGACCAGGGTCTGGGACCGCTTCGGGCCGACCGACACCCAGGTGATGGGCGCGTTGCAGAGGTCCTCCAGCAGGTCCACGTAGTCGCGGGCCTCCTGCGGGAGGTCGTCGTAGTCGTCGACCTCGGTGATGTCGTCGCCCCAACCGGGGACGTCGACGTACACGGGCTCGGCGTGGTGGAAGATCGACTGGTGCGGGGGGAAGTGCTCGTAGACCTCGCCCTGGTAGCGGTATCCGGTGGCCACCTTCAAGGTGTCGAACTCGCTGAGCACGTCCAGCTTGGTCAGGAAGATGTCGGTGAACCCGTTGACGCGGTTGGCGTAGCGGGCCAGCACGGCGTCGAACCAGCCCACACGACGACGCCGGCCGGTGGTGGTGCCGTACTCGCCGCCGACGTCGGTCATGCGGTCGCCGATGTCGTCGAACAGTTCGGTCGGGAACGGCCCCGTGCCGACGCGCGTGACGTACGCCTTGGTGATGCCGATGACCCGGTCGATGTGGCGCGGCCCCAGACCGGCCCCGGTCAGGGCACCGCCGGCGACCGGGTTGGAGGAGGTCACGAACGGGTAGGTGCCGTGGTCGAGGTCGAGCAGGGTCCCCTGCGCACCCTCCATGATGATGTGGCGACCAGCCTCAAGGGACTCGTGGATCAGCCCCGAGGTCTCGGCGTGCATCGGTCGCAGCCGCTCGGCGTAGCCGAGGTACTCGGTCGCGATCTCGTCGGCGTCCATCGGCAGGCGGTTGTAGACCTTGGACAACAGTTCGTTCTTGTGGTCCAGCGCCGCCTCGAGCTTCTGGCGGAAGATCTTTTCGTCGAACAGGTCCTGGAAGCGCAGCCCGATGCGGGATGCCTTGTCGGCGTAGGCCGGCCCGATCCCGCGCTTGGTCGTGCCCAGCTTGGCCGAGCCCAGGCGGCGCTCGATCAGCATGTCGAGTTCGCGGTGGTAGGGCATGATCAGGTGGGCGTTGCCGGACACCTTGATGCGGTTGAACGGGTCCAGACCCTTGGGTTCGAGCCCGTCCAGTTCCTCCAGCAGCACCTTGGGGTCGATCACGACGCCGTCGGCGATCACCGGGGTCACGTGGGGATACAGGATCCCGGACGGAATCAGGTGGAGCTTGAAGACGTCGTCGCCGACGATCACGGTGTGGCCGGCGTTGTTGCCGCCCTGGTAGCGGACGACCAGGTCGGTGGTGTCGGCCAGCAGGTCGGTGGCCTTGCCCTTGCCCTCGTCGCCCCATTGGGCACCGACGATGATGGTGGCTGGCATTGGCGACGTCCTTGGTGCGCGACCCCCACGCACGCAGGCGCCTCGGCGAGCGAGGAGGTGGATCCCGGGGGAGGTCGGAGCGGCGGACCAAGTCCGTTGGTCCGGTCTCGGCGAAGCGCCGACACCGTGACGCGACGGTACCAGCGGGGGCTGGCGACCGACGAGTCAGGCGTCGGCGTGGGTGCGATCGCCCGCGGTGTCCTGGACGGGGTCGGAGTGGGGGTCGAAGTCGGGGTCCGGGCGGTCCCGATCGGCACCGGCGGCGACGCCGTCGGCCGCGGCCGCGCGCGTCTGTTCCCGCCGTCGACGGCGACCGAGCAGGGCAGCGACGATCCCGCCCAGCAGCAGCCCCAGTGCCACGAGGACGGTGGCCACCACCATCTCCGGTCCCCACAGGTCCGGGGTCGCGACGGCGTCACGGAACCAGCCGTTCAGTCCTGCCACTGCCGCGGCCGCGAAGACCAGCCCCAGCAGCAGCGAGGTCACGTCGAAGTCGTGTCGCATCAGTTGCCTCCCGAGTGTGGGCGTGTGGACGGTGTCGTTGGGCCGGCAGGTGTCCTCCCCGGCCCGATCGGCACGGGGCCACTGCTCGTGAAGTCGACGTCGAACTGGAAGTCGCCCGCCCCGTCGTCGCCGGCCAGGTCCTCCCAGTACCACCGGTCGACGTCGGGGTCCCAGTCGGACGGCACCAGCAGGTCCTCGATGCCACTGTCGTCCATCGGGTCGACCTGGACGTTCCCGCCACCCCGTTCGAACCGTGCCCGGTCCACGCCGCGCAGGACCTCCACCTCCGCGAACCCGGCCTCGACGTTGAGGTGGATCGTGGTGTCGGTGGGGATCGGCGCGTCCAGGACATGGTCGAAGTCGTCGTCGCCCCCACCGTCGTCCAGGACCGCGACGGCGTAGCGCACGTCCCCACTGACGGACGAGCCCTCGAGGTCCAGCGGCACGACCGTCTCCACCGACCCCTCGCCCAGGGTGCCGCTGAGGTCGATGTCGACGTCGTCCGGGACCAGGATCCGGACGGCGCCCGCCCCCACGGTCACGTCCACCTCGTCGCCGTCGCGCAACGCGGTGCCGGTCAGGTCGACCTCGACGTCGCCCACCGCCTGGCCGATCCGCAGGGTTCCGTCGAGCGACCCGGGTGCCAAGGACTGCGAGCCGAACACCACGCCGTCGGCCCAGTCGAGGTCGATGCCCACCTGGGACACGACCAGCAGCGCCGTCAACCCCAGGGCCGGCCAGGTCAACCACTTGGCGCGGCCCCGGACGGTCCCGACCAGCAAGCCGAGCGCCAACACGAGCAGCGCGACCGAGAACAGGTCGGCCGATGACGGCGCGAGCACGCCACCCAGGCCGAGCAAGGCCACCACGCCGGTGGCCAGCAGGGCAACGGCGATCGTGATCGGACCCAGCCACGATGGCCGGGGGCGGGCGGGCAGCGGTGTCCACCACCGCACGTCAGGACGCCTGTGGCGTGGCTGCGACGCCAAGCCGGCCGACGCGACGGCGGCCGGTCCGGTGCGAGCCGACCCCGCGCCCGAGGCGACCGGCGGCGGTGACCCGTCGACCGGCGTCGTGTCCTGACCGGGGGCGCCCGGCGCGGTGCCGGAGCCACCCGGGCGTTGCCACAACGCGACCCCGACCGCCACAAGCGCGATCGGGAGCAGGATCCGCGGCGCGGGCAGACCGGACAGCGCAATGGCCCCGCCCACCGCGATCGCGGCGGCGCCGAGCCAGAACGCCACGCCCCGAGACTCGGGTCCGTGCGGCGACGGTGGTGCCGGTTCGTCCACCAGCGGGAGGGCGACCCACAGCGCGAGGTACACCAGGGCGCCCGCCCCGGCGGCGAACGTCAGCACCGCAAACAGGATCCGGACCAGCACCGGGTCGATCGCGTAGCGCCGACCCAGCGCCGCGGCCACGCCGCCCACCACGCGGTCCCCCGACCGTCGCACGATCGCGTCGGGGCCGCGGGAGCCGCCGCCGACCGGACCGGTGCCCCCGGGCTGGCCGGACGGGTCCGGCGGGGCTGGCGGAAGCGTCGGCGGTGGTGGTGCCGTGGGCGGGGGTGCCATGGACGTCCTGTCTCACGTCGGCTGCCACCATGCCGCACGCTCGGGCCCGGCCCGGTCAGGGGAGCCCCCCGGACCACCCGGAGATCCGTCGGGGACTGGGGGCGGGGACCGGGGACAACCCCCACGCCACGACGCGCCGCATCCGGCATGATGGGTCCATGACCTCGCTCCCACCGGCACGCCCGCCCGGTCCGACCACGCCGTCGGACCCCGCCAGCGTGCCCGACGACGCCGCGGGGCGACCGGCCGGCGTCACCGCATCGGACCACGTGGCCTCGTCCGAACGGGGAGCGTCGACCAACGGCGTGGCACCCGGCCAGGAGGGGACCCGACCGCCATCCCAACCGACGGAGCCGATCCGCACGAGCCCGACCACGACGTGGGGTGCCCGACCGATCCAGCGGTCGACCGACGATCGGGTCGTCGCCGGTGTGGCGGCTGGCATCGGCAACCGGATCGGGGTCGATCCGCTCGTGATGCGCATCGCCCTGGTGGTGCTGACGCTGGCCGGCGGGGCGGGCCTGGTCCTGTACTTCGTCGGGTGGTTGATCTCGATCGAACCGACCCCCGACGACCCGGCCCCGGTGGCGCCGACCCTGGACCTGCGCCAGGCCTCCGCCGTGGGACTGGTGACGCTCGGGTTCACCCTGCTCCTGCGCGGCCTCGGGATCTGGTTCTCGGACGCGCTGGTGTGGCCGGCGCTGATCGCCGGCACGATCTCGGCGGTCATCTGGACCCGCTCGGGCGCCGACGACCACGGCCGCTCCCGCCTCACCGAGTCCACGCCCGTGCGCACGATCGTGGCCGCCGTGCTGACCTTCGCCGGCATGGCGTCGTTCTGGGTGATCGTCCCGGACCCACGCCGGGTCGTGGTCCCCCTGGCCGGCATCGTGGTTGGCGCCCTGCTGCTGGTGACGCCGCTGCTCGCACGGATCTGGCACAACCTCGAGGACGAGCGCTCGCAACGAGCCCGTCAGAGCGCACGCGAGGAGGTCGCCGCCCACCTCCACGACTCGGTCCTGCAGACGTTCGCGATGATCCAACGGGCCGACGACCCCCGCCGGGCCGTCATGCTGGCCCGGACCCAGGAACGCGAGTTGCGCTCGTGGCTGTACGGGTCACGCGTTCTGGGCGGCCCCAGCCGGGACCTGGAGGCGGCCGTGGACGAGTTGCTGGCCGAGGTCGAGACGGACTACCACCTGACGGTCGACCACGTGGTGGTCGGCACGGTCGCCGACGTGGACGGCGACGCCAACCTGCCCGGGCTGCTGCGGGCCACCCGCGAAGCCCTGGTCAACGTGGCGAAGCACGCCGGGGTGCAGGAGGCCAGTCTCTACGTGGAGGTGGAGGACGACCGGGTCACGACGTTCGTGCGCGACCGCGGGGTCGGCTTCGACCCGGCCGCCATCGGCGAGGACCGCCACGGCCTGCGCCATTCGATCCACGCCCGCCTGCAGCGCCACGACGGGGGCGCGCGCGTCACCACCGATCCCCGGACCGGGACCGAGGTCGAGTCCTGGGTCCACCTGCGTCCGATCGACGAGCATGCCGATCGCCCCGCGGGATCGGCTCGCGGGACCGCCGCAGACGACCCCACCGCTCCCCCGGCCCCTTCGTGGCCGGTCACCCCCACCACCGACAGGCAGCATCCATGACCGCCCACATCACCGTGTTCCTCGTCGACGACCACCGGCTGTTCCGCACCGGGGTTCGGGCCGAGATCGGGACCCGGGTGCACGTCGTCGGCGAGGCCGGCGAGATCGACGCCGCCATTGCGGGCCTGCGCCGCACCAAGCCCGACGTCGTGCTGCTGGACGTCCACATGCCCGGCGGCGGCGGTCGCGAGGTCATCCAGGGCGCCATCGACGCGGGCCTGCTGGAAACCAAGTTCCTCGCCCTGAGCGTCTCCGACGCGGCCGAGGACGTCATCGGGGTCATCCGGGCCGGTGCCCGTGGGTACGTGACCAAGACGATCGGACCCGACGACCTGGTGGACGCGATCCGCCGCATCCACACCGGCGACGCGGTCTTCTCGCCGCGACTGGCCGGGTTCGTGCTCGATGCGTTCGCCGGGTCGCTGCCGGACGACCTCAACGTGGTCGACGAGGAACTGGACCAGCTCACCCCCCGCGAGAAGGAGGTCATGCGCCACATCGCGCGTGGCTACACCTACCGCGAGACCGCCAATCGGCTCCACATCTCGATCAAGACCGTCGAAACACACGTCTCCAACGTGCTGCGCAAGCTGCAGTTGTCCAACCGGCACGAACTGACCGCGTGGGCGGCCAACCGCCACCTGCTGTGACCACCCGGAGGCTCCCATGACGACCGCACCCGGCACGACCGCGCGCCGAAGATGGCGGTGACAGCCGTCCCGGGGGTCGACGGGCATGCAGACGGCGGCCGCCGTGATGGGGCGTGGAGTCCCTCAGGTCGAGCGCGACAGGCGGAAGCGGATCCGGACGGCCGTGTGGTACTCGGTGATGCCGCCGTCGGCGACGACGGCGGTCTGTTCGAGCACCGACAGGCCCTCGACGTTGCGCAGGGTCGAGGTGGCCTCGCGCAGGGCCTGGGCGGCCGCGTCCTCCCATGAGACGTCGGACACGCCGACCAGGTCGATGGTCTTGATGACGGCCATGGATGCTCGCCTTCGTCGGATGTCGGTGGGGCCATCGACGATAGCCACCGCGTGTGCGGTGGGTTCAGCGGACCCAGAAGGCCAGCGCCATCCCGACGATCGTGGTGATCCCGCTGGCGACCGCGACCGGCATCCCCAGGCGGTGGCCCTTCAGGTGCGCGATCGACCCGGCGCCCATCCCCACGACGCCGGGGAGGACGAACCAGATGGCCGTGATCGCGCCGACCGCCCCCGCCACCACCCACGCGAGCGCATGCGTCGGTGGGATCGTGACGCCCTCGTGCTCGGCAGGGTCGAAGGCGGGGCGGGACCGGGCCACGGGTGACCTCTCGGGACGGGGCGGGTGGCGGACGTCGGACCCGGCCACGTGGGCCGGGGCGATCGGTCCGCGACCGTCGAAGTGTACGACGACACCCGACGGACCGGTCGCGGCGGCAGGATGCCGCCGGACGCGTCACACTCGTGACGTGGCATGTGCGTCGTGGGCTCTTGGCTTCCTCTCAGGAACGGGCGACACGCTCACAGCCGGGCCCGGTGTTCGTCGGGGGGCGGACACCGGGCCCTTCCCCACCCCGCACCCGGCACCCGGCAGCGCCCACCGCCCGAACGTCGTCGACGTGGAGGACCCACGTGCCCAGTCCCACCGACCGCATCGACGACGTCCTGGTCGAACTCCGCCGGGTGCTGGTCGGCCAGTCCCGCATGCAGGAACGACTGCTGGTCGGCCTGCTGTCGCGCGGACACGTCCTGCTCGAATCCGTGCCGGGACTCGCCAAGACCCTGGCGGCCGAGTCCCTGGCACGCATCGTCGGCGGGGACTTCGCCCGCATCCAGTTCACGCCCGACCTGTTGCCGTCCGACGTCATGGGCACGAGGATCTACCGCCCCAGCCAGGAGGCCTTCGACATCGAACTGGGCCCGGTGTTCACCAACATCCTGCTGGCCGACGAGATCAACCGCGCACCCGCCAAGGTCCAGTCGGCGTTGCTGGAGGTGATGGCCGAGCACCAGGTGTCGATCGGCGGTCGGACCTTCGCGGTCCCCGAACCGTTCTTCGTGGTCGCGACCCAGAACCCGATCGAGTCCGAGGGGGTCTACGCCCTCCCCGAGGCCCAGCGCGACCGCTTCATGATGAAGGTGGTCATGACCCATCCCGACCGGTCCGAGGAACTGGAGATCGTCGACCGGGTCGGCGTGACGACGCCGATCCCGTCGCCGGTCATGGACCCATCCGTGCTGCGAGACCTGCAGGCGGTCGCCGACGGGGTCTTCGTCGACGCCACCGTCAAGGCCTACGCCGTCGACGTCGTGCAGGCCACGCGCAACCCCATGGCCTTCGGGTTGGGTGACCTCGACGACCTGGTGCAGTTGGGTGCCAGCCCACGGGCGAGCCTGGGACTGGTCCGCGGTGCCCGCGCCCTCGCGCTGATGCGAGGCCGGTCGTTCGCGACCGCCCAGGACGTCTACGACCTGGCCCCGGAGGTGCTGCGCCACCGGATCATGCTGACCTACGAGGCACTGGCACGCGATGTCGACGCCGACGACCTGATCGCGCGCATCCTCGCCACGGTCCCGGCCCAGCCGCTGACCTCGCGCAACCACGACAAGGCCCCGCGTCCCGGCCCCCACGGCGCGGCCGAACCGGCCACGCCCGCCGGTGGCAACGGCTCGGCCGCCGGCATCGCCCGGCCGTGGACCGCGCCCAGCCACGACCAGGTCGGCGGCTGAGGCGATGACCGCTGATCCCGACCCCGGCACCCGGGACTGGCCGGCCGGCCCCTCACCGGACGACGTCGCCGAACGCGTCCGCACGCTCGAACTGCAGGTGGAGCGTCGCCTCGACAGCCTCCTGCACGGCCGCCACGAAGGCCTGACCCCCGGCCACGGACTGGAGGTCGGCGAATCACGCCTGTACGTCCCCGGCGACGAGGTCCGCCGGATCGACTGGAACGTCACCGCCCGCACCACCACCGTGCACGTGCGCGAACTGATCGCGGAACGTGACCTGACCACCTGGGTGATCGCCGACCTCGACGCCAACATGCAGTTCGGGACCACCCGCGACACCAAGGCCGACATCGCCACCGCCGCCGTCGCGGCCATCGGATTCCTCAACGCGCGTGACGCCAACCGCCTGGGCGCGGTGCTGCTGCGGGGCAGCCGCGAACAGGTGCTGCCGCCCCGCGGGGGCCGGATGCAGGTCCGGGCGGTGCTGCGGGCGATGCTGGCCGAGACCGCCCGCGACGGGTCGGGCCACAACGACCTCGACGCGGCCCTGCACAAGGTCGCGAAACTGGCCCGCCAGCGTGGCCTGGTCGTCCTGGTGTCCGACCTCCGCGGCGGCGCGGTCCCGGACGCGCCGAGTCGCCGGGGACGACGCACGGACGCGGACGGTCCGATGGGCGGCATCCCCCATGACCTCGCGGCCGTGGCGCGGCGCCACGACGTGCTGGTGCTGCAGGTCCAGGACGAGCGCGACGTCGACCTCCCCGACGTCGGGCTGATCGACCTCGTCGACCCGGCCACCGGGCAGGCCCGCGAGGTGCGACTGACCCCGGCGGTTCGCGCGGCCTACGCCGAACGGGTCGCGGCCCACCAGCAGGCCGTCACCGACGCCGTCCGGGCCGCCGGCGCCGACCACCTCGTCCTGTCCACCGGGCAGGACTGGCTGACCGCCATCGCCCGCCACGTGCACACCCGCATGCGCCACCCGCACCGTGGCCCGTCCCGGCGCGGGGTGGCTCGATGATCCCGAGCCTGTTCCTCGCCCCGGACCGGCTGTGGCTGCTCGTGCTGGTCGTCCCGCTGGTGGGACTCGCCGTGTGGGCGACCCGCCGACGCCGGGCCGCGCTGGTCCGCTTCACCGGCATGGACCTGCTGGCCGACGTCGCCCCGCGCCACTCGACGTGGCCCCGGTGGCTGGTGACCGGGCTGTTCCTCGCGGGGTTGGCGGTCGGGACCGCATCGTTGGCCCAACCCGCCGTCGTCGACCAGGTCACGACCACCATCCGTGGGCGGATCGTGGTGCTGATGGACACCTCCTACTCCATGGAGGCCACCGACGTCGACCCCAGCCGACTGGAAGCGGCCCAGGCCAAGGCGGAGGACTTCGTCGACGGGGTCGACGACGGCATCGAGGTGGCGCTGATCTCGTTCAACGGCCGGGTCAGCCGCGACGTCGGGCTGACCACGAACCACGGGCGGGTGGTGACGGGGATCCAGGGCCTGGAACTGGGCGAGTCGACCGCGGTCGGCGAGGGCCTGCGGGCCGCGATCGACGAACTGGCCGGGTCCGACGAGGCCTTCCCGGGTGCGGTCGTGCTGCTGTCGGACGGCGAGACCACGCTGGGCATCGACTCCGCGATCGCCGCGGACGAAGCCGCCGAGGCCGGCGTCCCCGTGTTCACCATCGCCTTCGGCACCGCGGGCGGGATCATCGATGACCCGTTCACCGGCCAGCCCATCCCGGTCCCGGTCGCCGAGGCGGAATTGACCGAGATCGCCGACACCACCGGCGGGACCTTCACCGCGGCAGGGTCCACCGAGGGCCTGTCCGCGGCCTACGACCAGATCGCCGCACAACTCGAGGAACTGATCGGTGAGCCCGAGACGGTCGAGGTCGAGATCACCTGGCGCTGGGTCGCGGTCGCACTGGCCCTGCTGCTGGCCGCCTGGCTCGCCAGCCAGTGGTGGCTCCGAGGCGTCCTGTAGGACTGCCCCGGGACGAGCCCTGCGCCTGTCGACCTCTCGCCCACTCGGGTCAGGCTCCGGAACGGAGGTGGTCGTCTCGTGGGTTGTCGCCGTTGTCGGCCGACGCCATCTGGATGGTCGCCTCGACCCGGCTGTCCCCGACCCGCCCACCGATCTCGACGGTGACGCCGATGTCGGTGAACCGGCCGCGGATCTTGCTTCAGTCACCCCGGGCATCCGTCCCACGGCGGTCGCGCGGAACAGGACCGTGAGGTTGCGGCCGATGGTGCGCCTACGTTCGTGGCCTGCGTCGAGAGGTCTCCGTCGTGCTGCACCCATTCCGGTTTGCCTTCCAACCCGGTGACATCGAACTCGAGGACCCGGCCTCGACCGCTCGGCGGGCCGAGGAAGTGGGATTCGACGTCGTGGTGCTGCCTGACCACGTCGGGACTCATGGGCCCGCCCCGCTGACCACCCTGGCCACGATGGCACATGCGACTTCGACCATTCGGTTGGGCACGCTGGTCCTCAACAACGACATGCGCAACCCGCTCCAGCTCGCCTGGGAGATTGCGACCGTCGACCGGCTGTCCGGGGGACGGGTCGAACTGGGTCTGGGCGCCGGGCACACCCCTCAGGAGTACGCCGCAACCGGGATTCCGCTGGATCTGCCGGCGGTCCGCAAGGCTCGCCTGATGGAGACTGTCGAGGTCCTGCGTCCGTTGCTCGACGGCGAGGTGGTGAACTTCCACGGTGCGTCCTTCGATCTGGACCAGGCCCAGATCCTTCCCGCCGCGCAGGAGCGCCTTCCAATCCTGGTGGGCGGCAACGGCCAGCGCCTGCTGGCCCATGCCGGCGCGAACGCCGACATCGTCGGCCTGCAAGGACTGGGCCGCACCCTGGCCGACGGTCATGCCCACACGGTCAAGTGGGACCCGGCATGGCTCGACATCCAGATCGAACAGGTCCGAACGGGCGCCGGAGACCGGTTCGACCACCTCGAACTCAATGCCCTCGTCCAAATCGTGGACGTGACCGACGACCGCGACGCCGCACTCGCAGACATCTGCTCCGACATCGACGGACTGGCCGTGGAACACGCTGCGGCATCCCCCTACCTCCTGGTCGGATCTGTCGACCAGATCCTGGACCAGCTCCGCGCCGCCCGGTCACGGTGGGGCATCACCTACTTCGCGGTCCGGACCCTCGACGACTTTGCCCCCGTCCTGGAAGCGGTCGATGACGCGAACCAACACGACAACCTCTAGAAGTACTCCCGCACGAGCATCCGAACTGCACTACCTCGAAGCGTCAATGCCCATGGATTCGTGACGGCGGACGGTGTCGGCAGCCCAGGCGGATTGGAGAGCAGCAGGCAGGTTGAAGTCCCCATCTGTCATACTGGGGGTCGTCCGGATGTTCGGTGCCAACGCCGCTCATGGTTGCTCCGCATCGCCGGTCGAGTCATGGCGGACCGGACGCTCGCCGGCCATGGTTGTCGGGTTGATCCTGGGCCAGGCCACGACGATCAAGGCGACGTTGACTCCAGCCGCGACCCAGAACGGGCCGGTGAGGCCGAAGGGTCGGGCGAGCCATCCGCCGGCCAGCGCCCCCATCGCGGCACCGCCCATGGTCAGCAACTGGTAGACGCTGGTGACCCGGCCCAGCAGGTGGGCGGGGACGAGCCGTTGACGGATGGTGGCCACCACTGCACCCCAGACAGCGGCGTGCAGTCCGAACGCGACCATCGTCATGCCGGCCACCCATGGGCTTCGGGTGACGGCCAGCACGACGTGGACGGCGGTCTCGGTGAGCAGCCCCACCCGCAGCAGCGCGGCCGGCCCGAAGCGGTCGGTGAGCCGACCGGTCACGACCGAACCGACCAGGCCGCCGACGGCGCTGGCGGTCAACAGGATCCCGAAACCCTGTTCGGACAGTCCGAGTCGCTGCTGGGCATACAGCACCCAGACCGCGAAGGCGGCCATGAAGGTGACGTTCATCACCGTCAGGACGATCGCCAGGAGCCGGATCGTCGGGCTTGTCCGGACCCAGGCCAGTCCTTCCCTGACGTCGGCCCCCATCCACCCACGACGCCGAGTCGCGCCCGTGCCCGACGAGGCTGCGCCCGGCGTGATCCTCGACAACAGCAGGGCGGCCACGACGAACCCGGCGGCTTCCAGCCCGAACGGCAACGCCGCCGCCACCGCGAACGCCCAAGCTCCGACGGGTGGACCGGCGAACTGGTTGCCGACCATGAACACCCCGACCAGGCTGGCGTTGGCCCGAGGTAGGTCGTCATCGTCGACCAACGCCGGAACCAGGGACGACGACGAGGTGTCCGCGACCACCTCGGCGGTGCCCACGGCGAACACCACCAGGTAGATCAGCGCGAGGCTCAGCCGTCCGGTTGCGACGGCGGCCGCCAGCGCCGCCGCGAGACCCGCCCGGGCGAGGTTGACGCCGACGAGCAGGCGACGTCGGTCGACACGGTCCGCCCACGCCCCGGCCGGCAGCGACAACAGCACCCAGGGCACCTGTTGGGCGAACAGACACCCATCAGGACTCGGCACGGAAGTCCAGCCGGTACTCGGGATGCGCCGGTCCTCCCACCGAGATGACCGCCGATCCTGATGCCTCCTGCCGTTCGAGGGTCACTTCCGAGCCCCTCCCGCCGACAGCCTCGAACACCGCCCGCTGCATCTCCTGGCCGCCCTGGTCCTTCTTCACTCCCCCACATGTCGACGCTTGGAAAAGGATCTCCCCGAACGTCGCCCTCGTGCCCGATCGAGGCACCCAGGAACCCGTGAAGTCGCCGCACGGCCCGCCACCGGTGGACGGTGCCGTCCTCGTCGAATGTGATGGAGGCAGCGGCACCCTCGACATCGTCGGGGGTCACGGCGGGCCCCACCTCGATCTCGTCGCCGTTGTCCTAGGCAGCGACGAGCAGCCACGTCCCCACGAACACCTCGAGTCCGTCCTCACCCGTTTCCGACACCCCGTTGCTGGGGTCGTCGGAGACCGTTTCCGCAGTCGAGTCCGTGCTGGGGTCGTCGGAGACCGTTTCCGCAGTCGCGTCCGGCCCCGAAGTCGGACGCAACTGGCGGTCGCTCGCATCCTGCTGGGACGGTGCGACGACCACGTCGGACTGTCGGGTGCCCCCGGTCAGCCAGGTCGCGGCGGCCGCGGCGGCCACGACAAGCGCGAGTGCAGCCGCAAGGGGCCGAGAGCGGGTTCGCCGTCGTGCCCGGTTGCCGCGCTGCTGCAGCGCGGCGTGATCGATGACCGGTTCCGAATCCTGGCTCGCCGCTTCCTGCAGTGCGTGATCGATGTCCATCAACTCCGCAGTCTCCTTGATGCTCAGCCCCATCCAGTGCCGAAGAACCAGGGCCTCGCGCTGCCGTCGAGGAAGTCCGGACACTGCTCGCCGAACTGTCATGGCAGAAGCCGTGTCGGCGGCGTCAATGGTGACCAGACTTGATCCGTGTCGCCGTCTTGCACGGGCTTCGGCGTACAGACGGCGCCAGTGCGATCGGCCGATGTTGAGCGCCGTCGTCGTCACCCATCCCCGCGGGTTGTCCATGGTTCGGAGCTGAGGCCAGTTCTCGCAGATCCTCACCATGCAGTCCTGTACCAGCTCCTCGGCTGTCGCCGGGTGACTGACGTACAGGGAGGAAGAACCCAGACAGCCGTGAACCCTGTTCTTGGCAGAACTGGGCAAGCCCGACGTCATGGGTCACCGGTTGCCCTTCCTCTGGGCCGGACGGAATCGTGACGACTTCGAACCCTGCACTCCTACCAACGCACGAGGACCTCAGTGCGTTGACACGAGGACCGAAATTCTTTGCGCCCGGACCCGAAAGGGCATTGTGACTGAGGCTCCGTGCAGGCACCGGAAGCCGTCAGCCAAACCACACAGGCAGCAATCCGTCCTGAGCCGGCCACATCGACGAAGACGACCAGGACAGGCAGGCTGCGCAACCACTTGGGCGTGGCATCGGTCGCGACGACCGTCGATCGGCCGAGCGAACCGTCAGACCCTGATTTCGCAGATGGGTGGGGCCCGGGTCGGGCCGGTTCCGTGACAAGTGCCCCTGTCGCGGCGAATCTCGGAGGTATCGAGCCAAACGAGAACGCAGCGAAGGGGCACCGTCGTGGTGAACGTTACCGGCACACTGTTCGAGGTCGAGGAACCGGCGCTGGCCCGGCCCCGTGAGTCGGTGCCCAACCCGCAGGTGGAGGCGTCCCAGGACGACCTGACGGGCATCGCGGGGGTGGCGTTGTGGGGACCGCTGATCGACCGGGTCGGGCTGGTCGGCGTGGCCGACGCCGTCGGATTGCGTCAGGTCGGCCCGGGCGGCTACACCGGCGGGGAGTGTCTGCGGGCGCTGGTGGAGACGATGCTGGCCGGTGGGGACTTCCTGACCGACGTCGACCTGTTGCGCGATCCCGCCACGGCCGCGCTGCGCGGCGGACGGCGGCTGCCGTCACATGACACCCTGTGGCGGTTTGTCAACGACGCCGACATCGGCACGGTGGGTCGGGCGGCGGGGGTCAACCGGGTGCTGTTGGCCCGCCAGGTCACCCTCGGCGGGCTGGCGGGTGACGACCTGGACGACACCTTCGACGCCGGGGTGTTCACCGTCGATCCGGACGCGACCAGGGTGGCGACATACGGCAAGACCAAGCAGGGATCGACGTTCAGCTACAACTATGCCGGGAGTACGCCCTGAAGCACAGGAGGTTGAACGTGTGATCTGACCCTGATTTCGCAGATGGGTGAGGTGGGGGTGGAGCCGGTTCCGGAACCTGTCAAGTCGGGGTTGCCGTTGGTTCCAGGTTTTCGTCTGGATGGCCGGTTTGTTCAGCCAGGCCGGGTCGGGTGGGGCGGCAGCTACGGGTGGGCGGTGGCGGAACCGGTCGGGGTGGGCGGCGTGGGCGTCGGCGCGCGCGCCTGGGCGGGCCGCGACGGTGGCGGCGGCGGTGCCGGCGTGGACGTCGACGGGATGCAGGTAGGCGATCCCGGAGTGGTAGTGGTCGTGGGTGTACCAGCCCACGAAGCGACGCATCCAGGTCTGTGCCT
>JBBSMS010000086.1:0-14895 GCA_038233055.1 Nitriliruptorales bacterium | reverse complement strand
GTCCGCAGAACGAGCGCAGCGAGTTCTGCAACCTGCCCGAGCGCCCCACGCGAGGCCCCGCGTCAGCAAAACTGGCGGCAGAACGAGCGCAGCGAGTTCTGCAACCTGCCCGAGCGCCCCACGCGAGGCCCCGCGTCAGCAAAACTGGCGGCAGAACGAGCGCAGCGAGTTCTGCAACCTGCCCGAGCGCCCCACGCGAGGGCAGGCGGCGTCTAATAGACCTGGCGGGCGTAGTCGTGCATCATGCGGCTGGCGCAGAACTGTGGCCCAAGGCTCATCAGCGAGGCCCGCATCATCGTGACCCACGCCTGCGGGATCCCGTCGGCATCGCGGTCGTAGAAGTACGGGACGACCTGCTGCTCCAACAGGTCGTACAGCGCGGTCGCGTGCTCGTGGTCCTGACGCCCGTGGTCGTCGCTGACCGAGCCGTCGATACTCCAGCCGTTGGGTCCCCACTGGGTCGACTCGTAGCCCTCGGCCCACCAGCCGTCCAGCACCGACAGGTTCAGGCCGCCGTTGAGGACCACCTTCATCCCCGACGTCCCGGACGCCTCCAGCGGCGGCCGCGGCACGTTGACCCACACGTCGCAGCCCGCGGTCAGCCGGCGGCCGATCTCGATGTCGTAGTCCTCGAGGAAGAACACGCGCTCGGCCAGTGCAGGGTTGCCCCGGTTGGCGAACAGTTCGCGCACCATCGCCTTGGCGCCGTCGTCCTTGGGGTGCGCCTTGCCGGCGATCAACAGCTGCACCGGCCGGTCGCCGGCCATCATGCGCGCCATGCGGTCGACGTCACGGGTCAACAGGTACAGCCGCTTGTAGCCGGCGACACGGCGGGCGAAGCCCAGCGTCAGGGCGTCCTCGGCCAGCCCGGTCATGCCCAGTTCGGCCCATTCGAGCGAGTCGCCCCGACGAAGGCGGTCCTTGGCGGCAACCTCGCGGGCCCAGCCGACCAGGCTCGAGCGCGCCTTCGACCGAGCAGCCCACAACTCGGCTGCGGGGATGTCGGCGACCGGTGCCCACACGTCCGGCTCGTCGGCGCGGCGCCACCAGCCGTCACCGAGGTGACGGTCCAGCAGGGTGCGGAACTCGGCGCCCATCCAGGTCGGCAGGTGGACGCCGTTGGTCACGTGGCCGATCGGGACGTCGGCCTCGTCCACGCCGAACAACGGCTGCCACATGCCCCGGGCGACCTCCCCATGGCGCTCGGCCACGCCGTTGGTGTTGCGGGCCAGGCGCAGCGCCATCGGGGTCATCCCGGCCGGTTCACGCGGGTCGCCGGGCTGGATCCGTCCGAGGTTGAGCAACCCGGTCGATCCGATTCCCATCCGGTCGCCGAGCCCCGGGAGCGCGGCCAACAGTTCCTCGGGCGGGTACGTCTCGTTGCCGGCCGCCACCGGGGTGTGGGTCGTGAACACGCACCGGTCGCGGATGGCGTCCCGGGCATCGTCGTAGCTCTCGCCGGCCGCGACCCGCTGGGCGATCAGTTCGGCGGCCGCGAGCGCCGCGTGGCCCTCGTTCATGTGCAACAGCGCCGGCTCCACCTCCAGGCGGTCGAGCAGCCGGACCGCGCCGATGCCCAGCGTGACGTACTGGGCCAGTCGGACGTCGTTGTTGCCGTCATAGAGCCGCGCCGTCGTCCAGCGCACGGCCGGGGAGTTCTGCAGCAGGTCGGTGTCCAGCAACAGCAACGGGACCCGTCCCACCTGCACCACCCAGGCCTGGGCGTCGGCATCGCGACCGCGGATCGGGACGGTCAGCGTGACCTGTTCACCGTCGCGGACCAGCGGCACGATCGGGCTGAGTTCGGGGTCGGTCTCCTGCCACGACTCGACCTGCCACCCGGTGGCGTCCAGGCGCTGCTGGAAGTAGCCATTGCGGTAGAACAGGCCCACCGCCAGCATCGGCAGCGCGAGGTCGGACGCCTCCTTGAGGATGTCGCCGGCCAGCACGCCCAGCCCGCCCGAGTACAGCGGCATGGACTCGTGGATCCCGAACTCGGCGCACAGGAAGGTGACCGGCGTCGACGGGTCGAAGCCGTCCATGGACGGCCGCTCGAGGTCCTCGGCCAGTTCCGCGCCCAGGGTGTCGATCCGGGCGACCAGGTCCGCGTCGGCCGCAGCGGCCTCGAGGCTCGAACGCGACGCCTCGACCAGCAGGCGGACCGGGTTGGCCCCGACGGCCTCCCAGCGTCCCGGGTCCACCGCGATGAACACGTCGATGGCGCCGGGGGTCCAGGACCAGCGGTAGTTGTAGGCCACTGCGGCCAGGGGACGCAGAGCCTCGGGGAGCCGTTCTTCGAGTTCCCCGACCCGGATCGCGATCGAGTCCCGGACGAGGTCCAGCGGCATGGTGGTGGTCGTCATGGTGCAACCTTCGTGGAGGTGGAATGGGTGGCAGCAGGACGCCGGGTGGCGGCACCGGCCGGCTCACGCTCGACCTCCTGGAAGACCATCTGGTGGTGGCCGCGGAGGCGCAGTTCGTCCCCCGACGTGTGCACTGCGCCGTCGGACCGGGGCGGCTCGCCGGTGGCCGTGTCGAGCACGACCTGCCAGCACCGACCGTCGCGGCCGTTGGGCAACGTGAAGGTGCGCGCGTCCCCGTGGGCGTTGATCATCCACAGGTAGGTGTGGTCCTGGACCGGTTCGCCCCGGTCACCCCGGCGCGAGATCGCCTCGCCGTCCAGCACCAGTTGCAGGGTCTGGACGCCTGGTGCGTGCCAGTCCTGTTCGCGCATGGCCTCGGCCTCGCGGGTCAACCATGCGACGTCGTAGTCGCCGGTGTCGCCGAAGCCCCCGACCAGGAAGTGGCGCCGACGGAAGACCGGGTGGGCACGGCGAAGGGCGACCAGGCCGGCGGTGAAGGCCAGGAGTTCCCGGTCGGCGTGGTCCCAGTCGAACCAGGTCAGTTCGCTGTCCTGGCAGAAGGCGTTGTTGTTGCCGTCCTGGGTGCGGCCCAATTCGTCGCCGCCCAGCAGCATCGGCACGCCCTGGCTCAGCAACAACATCGTGAGCATGTTGCGCACCCGGCGCTGCCGGAGGGCGGTCACGTCGGGGTCGTCGGTCGGACCCTCGATGCCGGTGTTCCAGGTGCGGTTGTCGTCGTGGCCATCGGTGTTGTCGTACCCGTTGGCCTCGTTGTGCTTGCGTCCGAAGGCGACCAGGTCGGCCAGCGTGAACCCGTCGTGGGCGGTCACGAAGTTGATGCTGGCGGCCGGCCCACGGCCGTTGTGCTCGAACAGGCCCTGGCTGCCAGCGATCGCCGACGACAGCGCGGCGAGCGTGCCCTCGCCCCGGCCGACGTCGCGGATCGTGTCGCGGAAGGTGGCGTTCCACTCGGCCCACGGGGCCGGGAACCGACCCTGCTGCCAACCGCCCGGACCGACGTCCCAGGGTTCCGCGATCAGCTTGGTCTGGCTGATGATGGGGTCCTGGTGCACGGCGGACAGGAAGGCGGCCTGGTCGGAGTAGCCGTGGTCGCCCCGGGCCAGCGCGGTGGCCAGGTCGAATCGGAAGCCGTCCACCCGGCACTCGGTGACCAGGTAGCGCAGCGAGTCCATGACCAGCTTGGCCATCGACTTGGACCGCAGGTCCACGGTGTTGCCCGTGCCCGAGTAGTTGACGTAGTGGGACCGGTCATCGGCCGCAAGGCGGTAGGCCTGGAAGTTGTCGATGCCACGCATGGACAACATCGGACCGTTGGCATTGCCCTCGGCGGTGTGGTTGTAGACCACGTCCAACAGCACCTCGATGCCGGCGGCGTGCAGCGCCTTGACCAGGCCCTTGAACTCGTTCACCACCTCTTGGGGGTCGGTGGTGCGGGCCCAGCCGGGATGGACGGCGAACCAGTTGATGGGGTTGTAGCCCCAGTAGTTGGACAGCCCGCGCGCGACCAGGTCGCCCTCGGACAGGAACGCCTGCACCGGCTGGAGCTCGACCGAGGTGATGCCGAGCATGGTCAGGTGCTCGATCGCGGCCGGGTGGGCCATGCCGGCATAGGTCCCGCGCATGCTGTCGGGGATGCCCGGCATGGTCCGGGTGAAGCCCTTGACGTTCACCTCGTAGACGACCATGTCGGACCACTCGTGGTCCGGCGGACGGTCGTTGCCCCAGTTGAACGACGACGAGACCACGACCGAGCGCGGCACGAACGGGGCGGAATCGGTCGGGTCGGGGCGTCGGGCCATGTCGTGGGAGTCAGCCGCGTGCACGGCCGGATCCCACGCCAGGTCGCCGTCGATGGCCCGCGCGTACGGGTCGAGTAGGAGTTTGTTCGGGTTGCAGCGGTGCCCGGCCCCCAGGTCCCACGGCCCGTGCACCCGATAGCCGTAGTGGGTCCCGGGTCCGATGTCGGGCACGTAGCCGTGCCAGCGATGGTTGGTGAAGGAGGTGAGCGGGAGCCGCGTCTCGGTGCCGTCGTCGTCAAACAGGCACAACTCCACGGCCTCGGCCGCCTCGCTGTACAGCGAGAAGTTGGTTCCCAGACCGTCATAGGACGGACCCAGTGGCTCCGACGAACCGGGCCACACCTCGTACTCCGACACGCATGACCTTTCGATTCCATGCAACGGCCGGGAGTGGCGACGATGTCGTCCGCACCCGGCACGCGGGCGCATGGTAGGCCGTCGGGTGCATCCCGACGAACTGGCCGCCCTGGCGTGTCAGGTGCGTGCCAGTCCGCGTCGATGGCACCCGACGAGGTGGTTGTCGACCATCCCGACAGCCTCCATCAAGGCGTGCATCGTCGTCGGTCCCACGAACGAAAAGCCCCGCTGCTTGAGCGCCCGCGCCATCGCGGCCGACGTGTCGGAGCGGGTCGGCAGTTCCTGGACCGTGCGGGGCGCGTCCGTCGCATCCGGGCGGTACGACCACAGGAACGGGTCGAGGCCACCGTCGTCGCGGAGGTCCAGCGTCGCACGGGCGTTGGCGATCGTCGCCCTGATCTTGGCACGGCTGCGCACGATGCCGGGGTCGTGCAGCAGGCTCGCGACGTCGTCGTCGCCGAAGTCCGCCACGACCTCGGGCTCGAAGTCGGCGAAGGCGCGTCGGAACCCCGCGCGCTTGTCCAGGATCACGCGCCAACTCAGGCCCGACTGGAAGGCTTCGAGGCTCAGGCGCTCGAACAGTCGTCGTTCGCCCCGCACCTCCACACCCCACTCGGTGTCGTGGTAGCTGCGCTCGGGTTCGTCGACCGCCCACGGGCACCGGGCCACCCCGTCGGCACCCCGGACCGGACCCACCGCCACCTCGACTCCTGCCTGCGCGTCGGCCGGCAGCGTAGGCCGCAGACACTCGGCCACGGCCGCCAGGCGCATTCCGGTCCGCAGTCCGAACGACCACCTGCCGAACGTCGTGCCTGACCCACCGATCGGCCACAAGTCCGTGCCGAACTGGTTCGTACCGTGGGTACTCGACAACCGAGGACCAGACAATGAGCACCGAGTTGCAGGGCAGGACCGTCGCGTTCGCCGTGGCGGGCGAGGGCATCGAGCAGGTCGAACTGACCGAGCCGTGGCAGGCCGTGCAGGAGGCCGGCGGCACCCCCCGGCTGCTGTCGATCGAGCCCGGCACCGTCCAGGCCTTCAACCACCTCGACAAGGCCGACACGTTCGACGTGGACGCGACGTTCGCCGACGCCGACCCGTCGGACTACGACGCGCTGGTGCTGCCGGGCGGCGTGGCCAACCCCGACGCGCTGCGCACCGACGACGACGCCGTGGCCTTCATCGGGTCCTTCTTCGCCGCGGACAAGCCGGTCGCGGCCATCTGCCACGCGCCCTGGACGCTGGTCGAGGCCGACGTGGTCGACGGCCGTCGCATGACCTCGTGGCCGAGCCTGCAGACCGACCTGCGCAACGCGGGTGCGGACTGGGTGGACGAGGAGGTCGTCGTGGACGGCAATCTCGTGACCAGCCGCAACCCGGGCGACCTGCCGGCCTTCAACCGCGAACTGGTCAAGGCGTTCGCCGGCTGAACCAACCGACCCCGACGACGCCCGCAGCCCGACGGCACCGGGCGTCGTCATGTCGCCCGCAGCCAGCCTGCCACGCGGTGCATGACGTAGGGTCTGACCGGTCCGACCATCGGGAGTCTCGTGCGTGCGTCCATGCCGCAGGTGCTGGCGGATCGGGCCACCACGGCCCTGGCCGCACGGGGTGATCCCGAAGCGGCCACCTCGATGGCGGCGTACATGAAGACCGAGATGCCGTTCCACGGGGTCAAGAAGGCGGGCCGCACCACGGTGCTGCGGAAACTCGTCGCCGAGTTCCCGCTCGCCACCCACGGGCAGTACGTCGCCACGGTCACGGCCCTGTGGGAACAACCACACCGCGAGGAGAAGTACCTGGCCGTGGCGTGGGCCCGGCACTGGTCACGATGGATCACGCCCACCTCGCTGCCCCTGTACGAGCGGTTGATCGTCGAGGGGGCATGGTGGGACTTGGTCGACGACGTGGCCGCGAACCTGGTCGGCACGGTGCTGTTGGAGGAACGTGTCCAGGTCCGCCCCGTGCTGGAGGAATGGGTGGACGACGGGCACCTGTGGCGACGACGCACGGCGATCATCTCGCAGTTGACGCACAAGCAGGAGACCGACGAGGAGATGCTGTTCACCTTCTCCCTCCGCCGGGCCCACGAGGACGAGTTCTTCATCCGCAAGGCCATCGGGTGGGCGCTGCGCCAGTATGCACGGGTCGCCCCGGACGCCGTCCACGCGTTCGTGCTCGACCACCGCGACGCCTGGTCCGGCCTCACCCTGCGCGAGGCCACCAAGCACCTCGACGTCTGACTCCACGGCAACTCGGGCCATCCCCGGGTGGGCTCGGGTCCCTTGGCTTCAGTGGCCGGGGTCGGCCCCCGGCACATCGTCGCGGTCCCCGGTCTCGTGGGCCAGCAGCCACCGCTTGGCCGCGCGCCCACCGCGGTACTCGCCGGCCGAGCCGTCGGCACGCACCACGCGGTGGCAGGGCACGACGATCGGGATCGGGTTGGTGGCGCACGCCGTGCCGACGGCGCGCGCGGCGCGGGGCCGATCGGCGCGTGCGGCGACCTCGCCGTAACTGGCCGTCTCGCCCCACGTGAGGTCGCGCAGGCGGCGCAGGACGGTCCGCCGGAAGCCGACGGACAACTGCCAGTCGAGGTCGACCGCGAAGTCGTGGCGGTCCCCGTCGAACCAGGCATCGACCTGCCGGGCGACGTCGTCAAGCAGCGGGCCGGCCGGGACGACCCGGGGGCTGATGCGCCTCGCGAGGTCGGCCAGCACGGACTCGTGGTCCTCGACCTCGAAGGCGACCCGGACCAGCCCGACGGGCGTGGCCGCCAGGAGCAGGGGCCCGACGGGACTGTCGACGGTGCGGTGCACGAGGTCGTGCAGGTCGTCGGCCGCGGCGGACCGAGCCAGTCGGTCGACCAGGTGGGCGGGGACGCCCGGCCCGGACAGGAGCCGCTCGCGCAGGATGGTCGCGGTCGAGTCATTCATTTTGGTGGCCTTCCAGGGTCGTGCGGAGCCTGCGGATGCCGTCCGAGGAGGCCTTGCGTGCGGCGGCCTCGGTCCCGCCGACCAGGACGGCCACCTCGGCGTGGGGCAGGCCGGCCACGTGGTGGTACGCGACACACTGGCGCTGCTTGGGGGGCAGCGCCTCCAGCGCCGACCACACCTGGGTGTCGGCCGGCTCCGGGATGCCGTCGGCGCCCGGACGCTCGGGCGCGTCGCCGACGGGGACCGCGCGGCGTGACCGCCGACGCACGACGTCGATGGCCTTGCGGTGCGCAATGGTCACCAGCCACCCTTCCACGTTGCGGTCGTGTTCCAGGTCGGGCCAGGCACGGAGCGCCGCGAGGTAGGTCTCGGCCCACGCATCCTCGGAGTCCGCGGTCGGCCCCAGGACGGCCCGCACGACCCGCAGCACGGTGGCCCCGTGGCAGGTGGCGATCGGATCGAACGGCAGGCTGTTCACACCCGGCCAACGCGCGAGGACCCCGGACCGTGAGGTCCCGCCCTCCACCCGCCGGGCGCGAAGCCGCGGCTCGGGCATGGATGACGGCGCCGGGAGGAAGGGCGATCAGCCATGGCGGGCCACCCGGTCGACCAGGTCGGCGACGCGTTCGGCGGTGCCCGGGGCGAGGGTCCAGCCGGCGCCGCCGTGGCCGTAGGCGTGCACGACGGGCAGGGCGGCAACGTGGCGGTCGAGTTGCAGTCGGATCCCACCGTGGCGGTACGGCCGCAGTCCGACGACGGCGTCGGTGTCGGCCGGGACGACCGAGGCGAGGTCCGGGAACACGCGGGCGTTGCCGGCGACCAGGCGGCGCGAGGAGGCCGGGTCCACGGCCCGGGACCAGTCCCCGCGGTCGGCCGTGCCGCCCAGGAAGAGGCCGCCGGCGCGTGGGTAGGCGTAGAAGCCGTCTGCCGAGATCGACCCGTCCGGGACGTCGTCGGTCGCGACGAACAGGCCCTGTCCGCGGATCGGTTCCACGGCGGAGTCGTCGACCAGGTCGCGTGCACCCACGCCGGTGGCGTTGACGGCCAGGTCCGCGTCCGGGACAACCTCGTCCAGCGACTCGACGACGCGGCCCACGAGGTCGACCCCATGGTCGTCCCGCACGTGGCCGACGATGGCTGGAAGGACCCGGGGCACGTCGACGTACCAGGTCAGAAACGACAGTTCGGTCCGGTACCCGCCCGGGATCGCCGCACCGTCGGCGGCGGACCGCCGCTCCACGGCATCCATGCGGTCCGCGTACGGGAAGTCGATCGTGTCGCCGTCGGAGGCCAACACGTGCCGGTGGCGGGTGATTCCCAGGGCGCGGGAGAAGCCTCGGCGATCCCAGTCGCGCAGGACCTGCTGGCTCGCCGCCAGCAGGTCGTCGGTGAGCCGTCCAGGTGTGACCGTCCGTGGCTTGAAGGACGCTCCTGCGGTGGCCGACGTGGTCGCCTCGGGCGGTTCGGCTGCGTGGATCGCCACGTGGTGGCCACGGTGGGCCAGGGCGTGCGCGGCCAGCAGGCCGACGATGCCGGCCCCGACGACCACCACCTCCACGATCGGCTCCTCGTCGCCGGCCCGCACGTGACGCACCGGGACGGACGCTAGGGCAGGGGTGGTGCCAGGGTGTCGAACAACGTGGTCACGCCGGACTCGAGGTCGAGCAGGACGCGCTTGGCCGGGAGCCCCCCGGCGTAGCCCACCAGGCTCCCGTCGGCGCCGATGACCCGGTGGCACGGGATGATGATCGCGATCGGGTTGGCCCCGTTTGCCAGGCCGACGGCACGCGTGCTGCGCGGCCCGCCCACGTCCAGGGCGATCTCGCCGTAGCTCAGGTGCGGCCGTGCGGGATCGCCTGCAGCCGGGACCACACCCTGCGCTGGAAGTCCGTTCCGAGCGGAGCCACCGGGAGGTCGAACACGGTCCGTTCGCCTGCGAAGTACTCGGCGAGCTGGGCCACCACGTCCGGCAGCAGCGCGGGCGACGTCGAAGGGACGCGACGCCGACGGCCGGGTCCTCGTCCCCGATCGTCGCCGGGTCCGGTGGTGACCCCGCCGGCAGGTGCAGTGTCGCCCGCAGCGGCCACGTCCGCCGACGCCCGGTCGCGACGCGGCCGGGGCGCGGTCGTACCGTCGTGGTTGCAACAGCCGCGGTCCGACTCGGGCCGCGACCAGCATCGACACCCGGACGGACCGGGCGAGTGGACACACACATGCGCGTCGCCGTCATGGGCACCGGGATCATGGGGTCGGGGATGGCCCGCAACCTCGCACGCGCCGGTCACGACGTGGTCGTGTGGAACCGCACCCGCGAGCGCGCGGAAGCCGTCGCCGAGGAGGTCGGTGTCACCGTCGCGGACACCCCGCGCGACGCCGCCGGAGGCGTCGACGCCGTGGTCACGATGGTGATCCACGCCCAGGCGGTCCGCGACGTGATGACCGGCCACGACGGCGCCTTCGCCGCGGGCGGCACCCCGGTGTGGGTCCAGGCCTCCACCGTCGGCGACGACCTGGCCGGGCTCGTGCGGTTGGCGGATGACCACGACTGGCCCATGGTCGACGCACCGGTGCTGGGGACGAGGGTCCCGGCGGAGGAGGGCACGCTGACCACGCTGGTCGCGGGTGACGCGGCGCACGTGGACACGGTGCGGCGACTGTTCGATGCCTGGGGCGACCGCACGGTGGAGGCCGGCGACGACCTCGGCGACGCGTCCCGGCTGAAGCTCGCCGTCAACGCCTGGATCATCGGCCTGTTGTCCGGGTTGGCGGAGTCGCTGACCGTGGCCCGACGGCTGGGCGTCGACCCTCAGGACGTGCTCATGACCATCGAGGGGACGGCGGTCGACTCGCCCTACGCCCAGGTCAAGGGTGCGGCGATGTCCGCGCGTGACTGGCCCCCGCAGTTCCCGCTGTCGGGGATGGCCAAGGACCTCGGGCTGATCCGCGCCGCCGGCGGGGAAGACCTTCCGGGGCTCGCCGCGATCGCGGGCACCGCCGCTCGCGCGGTGGACGACGGCCACGGCGACCACGACATGGCCGCACTCATCGAGGGCCTCCCCGAACGCTGACGGGTCCGTCCGCAGCCGCGCCGACGGCCACGTCGACCGGCAGTGACCACGAGGTGGCCCCCGGACGACAGATGTCCGGGTGCCGGCGGTGCCGGCCACGATCGACCCGGTGTGGCGGATGGCCACGGCGCGTCTCGCCCGGTCGGCGTCGGCTGGTGTCAGTCGTCTCGTTCGGTGGCGGAACGCTCGACGCAGAACTCGTTGCCCTCGACGTCGGCCATCGTGACCCAACCGGTGTCGTCGTCGTTGCGATGGTCGGCGACGACGGTGGCACCCAAGCCCTGCAGGCGCGCGACCTCCTCGTCGCGAGGTTGGTCGGGTTGCAGGTCGAGGTGCCAGCGGTTCTTGACCACCTTGTCGTCGGACACACCCAGGAACAGCAACCCCGGCCCGGCCCCGGCCGGCGGCAGGATGATCCATTCGGGATCGCCGGGCTCGTTCGGGTTGTCGGGATCGTCGGGCCAGTCCAGGACCTCCTGCCAGAAGCGCCCGACCGCCTCGGGGTCGTGGCAGTCGACGGTCACATGGCGGATCGTGGGCGGCATGGGCTACTCCGTGTCCGGGGCCAGCAGGTACAGGACCGACAGGGGCGGCAGGTTGAGCGACAGGGACTGGCTGAAGCCGTGGGTGGCGACCTCGTCGGCCCCGACCGCGCCCAGGTTGCCGACGCCGGACCCGCCGTAGGCCTGGGCGTCGGAGTTCAGGATCTCGGTCCACGACCCGGTCATCGGGACGCCGACCCGGTAGTCGTGGCGCGGCACCGGGGTGAAGTTGGCGACGACCAGGACGGGCGGATGTCCGGCCCCCCCGCGCCGCAGCAGCGACACCACCGACTGGTCGGTGTCGGAGGCGTCCACCCACGCGAACCCGGACGGGTCGACGTCGCCGGCGTGCATCGCGGGGTGCTCGCGATAGGCGTGGGCAGCATCACGCGTCATCTGCAGCACGCCGTCGTGCATCGGCTCGTCCAGTTCGTGCCAGTCCAGGCTCTGGTTGTGGTTCCACTCCCCGCGCTGGCCGAACTCCTGGCCCTGGAACAGCAACTTCTTGCCCGGGGTGGCGAACTGCCACGCCAACAGGCACCGCAGGTTGGCGAACTGCTGCCACTCGTCGCCCGGCATCTTGCCCAGCAACGATCCCTTGCCGTGCACCACCTCGTCGTGGCTCAACGGCAGGCAGAAGTTCTCGCTCCATGCATAGACGCCGCGGAAGGTCAGGCGGTCGTGGTGGAAGCGGCGGTGGATCGGCTCGCGCTGGAAGTAGTCCAGCGTGTCGTGCATCCACCCCATGTCCCACTTGAACCCGAAGCCCAGCCCGCCCAGGTAGGTCGGCCGGGACACGCCGGGCCACGAGGTCGACTCCTCGGCGAAGGTCTGGACGTCGGGATACTCGCCGTAGACGTGGGTGTTGAGGGCCTTGAGGAACTCGACCGCCTCGATGTTCTCGTTGCCGCCGTACTCGTTGGGGATCCACTCGCCGTCCTGGCGCGAATAGTCCAGGTAAAGCATCGAGGCCACGCCGTCGACCCGCAGGCCGTCGACGTGGTAACGGTCCAGCCACGAGATCGCCGAGCTCAGCAGGAACGACCGCACCTCGTAGCGGCCGTAGTTGAAGATCGACGAGGTCCAGTCCGGGTGGAAGCCCTTGCGGTCGTCGGCGTGTTCGTACAGGTGCGTCCCGTCATACTCCTGCAACGCGTAGTCGTCGGTCGGAAAGTGCGAGGGCACCCAGTCCAGGATCACCCCGATGTCAGCCTGGTGCAGCGTGTCGACCAGGTGCATGAAGTCCTGGGGCGTGCCGTAGCGCGACGACGGTGCGAAGTAGCCCGTGCACTGGTAGCCCCACGAGCCCTCGAAGGGGAACTCCATGATCGGCAGCAGTTCGACGTGGGTGAAGCCCATCGCGGTGACGTGCTCGACCAGGCGCTCGGCGATCTCGGCATAGGTCAGGACCCGGTTGTCCTCGCCGCGCTGCCACGAGCCCACGTGGACCTCGTAGATCGAGATCGGGCGGTCCTGGGCCTGCCGGTCACCCCGGATCGCCATCCAGTCGTCGTCGCCCCAGTCATAGGCCAGGTCCCACACCTTCGAGCCGGTCTTCGGGGGCGTCTCGGTGTGCACGGCGTAGGGGTCGAACTTGTCCTTGGCGCTGCCGTCGGGGTGGAAGATCCGGAACTTGTAGGTGTCGCCCTGCTCGACCCCGGGGACGAACCCCTCCCAGATGCCGGAGCCGCCACGCACCTGCAGGGGGTGGGTGGTGCCGTCCCACCCGTTCCAGTCGCCCACCACGGCGACGCCGGTGGCGTTGGGCGCCCAGACGGCAAAGTGGGCGCCGTCGACGCCGTCGACCGTGGCCGGATGGGACCCGAGCACGTCGTACAGCCGCAGGTGCGTGCCCTCGTTGAACAGGTGCAGGTCCTGGTCACCGATCAGGGACTCGGTGGGGGCGGTGGCGTGGTCGGCCATGGTGGTGGCCCTTCCGTGGATGGGGCAGGTCAGTCGGTCGTGGCGGTCGGCTGCGCGGACGTGGTCACCACGTGCTGTCGAGTTGGGTGAGGATGCCGGACAGCGGGATCGTCACCCAGTCGACGCGGTTGTTGAGCTCGTACTCCAACTCGTACAGGGTCTTTTCGAGCACGTACGCGTCGAGCAGGCGGGCGGTCTCGTCACGGGTGTTGGGCAGGACCTGCGTGGGCGCCTCGTCGAGGTACCCGGCCAAGAACGCGGCGCCGGTCCACGACCCCCACCAGCCCGCGGCGACGTGGAGGCGTTCGGCCTCGTCGTCGGTGACCTCGGTGCCGAAGCGGTCACGAACCCGGATGTGGGCGGCGTAGTGGTAGCTGCGCAGCATCCCGGCGACGTCCCGCAGCGGCGAGTACTTCAACCGGCGCTCGCTGAGCGGCCGCGCGGGTTCACCCTCGAAGTCCAGCACGACGTAGTCGCGGCCCGTCCACAGCACCTGTCCGAGGTGGTAGTCCCCGTGGGTGCGGGTGCGCGACCCGGTCAGCTTGTCGCCCTTGAGGTGGCCGAAGCGCGCCAGCACGTCGTCGCCTCGGTCGAGCAGGGTCCGGACGGGACCGGACCCGTCGTCGGGCAGGGTCTTGACGACGCGTTCCAACAACTGGACCGCGCGACGGGTCCGGGTCCGCATCGACTGGTAGACGCTGCGCTGGTACAGCGCGGTGAACGCCTCGGGCGCGAAGGCCGGGTCGTCCGGGTCACTGGCGAGGGCGGCGTGCATGCTGGCGGTCGTGCGACCGAGTTGGCCGGCAAGTTGCAGGAACGGCCCGATCGAGTCCTCGACCGACCCGGGCAGCGCGCGCGTCGCCAAGGCCATCGGGGCCATGTTGCGTCGCGACGACATGACCTCGCGGGGCAGTTCGTCGTCCAGCCAGCGGTCCACGGCCGACAACGCCTGGCGCCAGGCATCACCCTCGTTCGGGACGAACTCCTGCAGGATCCCCACCGCTCGAGGTTCGCTGCGACGTCCCGAGCGGTGTTCGAGCGCGCCGACGACCGCCGGCACGAACGCGAAGTCGGTGCGCTCGGACAGGAAGCGGGTCACCTCGAGGTCCGGGTTCATGCCCTCCTCGGGTCGGCGCACCAACTTGAGCACGTAGGAGTCCCCGAACAGGACCGAGGTGTTGGACTGCTCGGCGCCCATCGGCCGCACCTCGAGGTCCTTCGCGGATGCCGGGATCCGACGCCGTTCCGACTGCCACGTGGTCAGTTCGGCGTTGCGGGTCTCGACCTGGCGCCCGGTGCGGATGGCGTCCAGCACCCGGTGGGCGACCGCCGGGTCCCACAACCCGTCGTAGAGGATCCCGTCCACCGCATCCTCGCCCGCGTCGCCAGCACGTGCCCGAACCTCCAGCAGCACCGCCTCGGGGTGGGTGTTGCGGACGTGGGCCGCGTCGTCGCCCTCGGCGAAGGAAACGGTCATGGCGTAGACGTCGGGGTCACCGCTGGTGTACTCGACCTCGGCCAGCACCAGCGCGGCGCTGCCAGTGGTGGCCTCGATCCCGGCGTGGTCGAGCAGGGATACCCGCCGGATTGTGCGGGACTTGCCCGCGAACCACCGTTGCGCGCCCAGCACCTCCTCCAACCGCCGCGTGATGGCCCCGAAGCCGTCGCCGCGGACCAGTTCCGAGCCATGGCGGGTGGTGGTCAGCACCGGCGCCAGCTCGGACTGGACCGGAAGGCTGGAACCGCCCGGGTAGGAGCGGTCGGTCGTGGACGGGTCCTTGACGAGTTCGAACCAGAAGTAGCCGTAGGGACCCGGGGTCAGGTAGTACGGCAGGTCGCCGATGGCCGGGAACGGTGTCGACCCGAACATCTCGACCGGGATCGACCCG
>JBBSMS010000085.1:0-14988 GCA_038233055.1 Nitriliruptorales bacterium | reverse complement strand
GATCCCGTAGGCAGCACAGAACTCGGCGGTGTCGGCCAGGTCGGGGTCGCAGTCCATCACGGTGTGGGCCACGCCGGCCTGGTCGAGTTCGGCGAGGACACGGGGATCGGCTGGCACGGAAACCTCCGGCAATCGTGGACCTCCAGCATGGCCCGCCCCCGGCGTCGCTGCACGCCCGGACCTCGGCCCACGCCAACTCCATGTCCAGTGTGGGGATCGGCCCGGGATCCGGGGCCGATCCGCACACTCGATGAGATGGTCGACGACGCTCGGGAATGGTCCCGGTACGCAGGGATCGGGTGGTCCGAGCCCCGAGCATCAGTGCAGGGCGTCGAGGACGTCGGCCAGGGCGTCGGGGATCGTCGAGGGGCCGGCGTACGCGGCAACCGGCGCGCCGACCGCGGCAGCCAGCGCGCGGGCCTCCTCGTCGTCGCCTGCCGGCGCCAGCACCACCAGCCCGTCCGCCAGGCCGGCGGCGGCGTGCACGTCGCCGGGTTCGGTGGCGCGACAGTCCGACAGCAGCACCGTGACCCGGCGCGTGGCGGCACTGCGCCCGAGTTGGTCGGCGGCCGCGCGCAGGGCTCTGGCCACGTCGGTGGTGCCGTGTCCACGCAGCGCCAGCACGCGGTCGACCACCTCGTCGTCGGGGCGGTCGTCGGCCATCGAGGCCACCGCCACGACGTCGCGCGCGAAGGACAGCACGGCCCGCTCCCGTCCCGCGCGCTGGACCACGGCGGCCGTCGCCAGAACCGCGGTCGCGAGTTCGCGCCCATGCATCGATCCGGACCGGTCCAGCACCAGGCACCACGCGGTCGACGGGGCCGCCCACGTCCGCAAGTGCAGTCGCTCGACGTCGACGGCGGCGCGGGTGGCCCGGGCATCGACCAACGCCTCGATGCTGCCATCGAGGTCGAGGTCACCGGCGTCCGGGCGGTAGGGGGCACGGGCCAACCGACCGATCCCGCGCCCGACGGGACGCCCGGGGATCGCCAGCCGCAGGAACAGTCGGCTGGCGAGAGCGCGCGCCCGAGCCCGCAGGGCCGGGTCGGTCGCGGCCGTCAGTTCGGCGAGCAGCCCGAGCATGTCGTCCGGATCATCGCCCATCGCGTCCGCGAGGGCGTCGTCGTCGTCCAGTTCGCCCACGTTCGGCGACACGACCGCGAAGCGGTCGTGCGCGGCCAGTTGGCGCCGGGGAGTGGTCCGGCGGCGCGCTCGGTCGACCGCGGCGTCGGCCTCGTCACCCTCGACGACACGGGGGCTCAGCCCGCCGGGTGCGTCGTCCCCGGCGGGGGGTGGGCTTTTCCCGCGGCGGGGTCCCCCGGGTCGTCGTCCGCGTCGGCCGGGAAGACCGCCGACCAGAGCTCGCCGATGACGTCCTCGGCAGTCCGGCCGCTCCCTTCGCGGACCCGGACCCGTCCGGACATTGCCACCAGGGCGGCGTCCAGTCCGAGGTCGCGGTCCACCACGGGCCGGTCACGCACCAGCGCCAACTCGGTCGCGACCAGGCACAGGTCGATCGCGCCTCGCACCGACGAACCAACGCGGACGTCGTCGTGGTCACGCGAGGACCGCACCACCTCGACCACGCCGGCCAGCCAGTCCGGGTCCAGTCCGGACGCGTGCCGCGCCACGATCGCGACCTCCTCGGTGGCATCCTGGTAGTCCAGCGCCAGCCGGCAGACCCGGTCGTAGACGGCCTGGGAGATGCGCGCGGTGCCGACGGTGTCGAACGGGTTCATGGCCGCCACCAGCCGGAAGCCGTCCGCCGCCTCGATCCGCCCCAGTCGCGGGACGTGCAGTTCGCCCTCGCTCATGACCGTCACCAGGACGTTGATGGTCTCCTCGGGGACACGGTTGAGTTCCTCCAGGTACAGCAGCGACCCCTCCTGCAGCGCGCTCGCCAACGGCCCCGGGACGAACACGTCCGGGTCGTAGCCCTGGGCCAGCACGCGGGCCGGGTCGAAGTGGCCGACCAGGCGGGCGGGCGTGAGGTCGGCGTTGCCCTCCACGAACTCGAAGCCCACGCCCAGGGCGGCACCGACGGCGCGCAGCAGGGTCGACTTGCCGGTGCCCGGCGGGCCCTCCAGCAGGACGTGGCGGTCTGCGCGCAGCGCCGCGACGACCAGTTCGAGTTCGCGGCGGCGCCCGACGACGGCCCGGGACAGCTGCGCGAGGAGCGCCAGTCCCGGGCCGGTCGGGGCCATGGAGTCGTCCGGGGTGATCGAGGGTCCCGGTCAGTCGAAGAGGATGACGCCGCGGACGTTCTCGCCGTTGCGCATCGCGTCGTAGCCCTCGTTGATCTCGTCGAGCGTGTAGGTGTTGGTGACGAGCGCGTCGAGGTTCAACTTGCCCTGCACGTACATCTCGAACAGCCGCGGGATGTCGGTGCGGATGTTGCAGGACCCGAACAGCGAGCCGACGATCTGCTTCTCGTTGAGCGTCATGTCGATCGCCGGCACCTCCATCCCGACCTCGGTGCTGGGGTGGAGGTTGGTGATGACCAGCCGGCCCTTCTGGCCCAGCAGGCCGTAGGCCTTGCCGACGTCCTCGGAGCTGCCCACGCCCATGGTCATGATGACCTTGTCGAAGCCACGGCCCCAGTGGACCTCCTCGCCCTGCTCGGCGGCCTCGTCGATCGACGAGTACGCCTTGGTGGCGCCCATCTCCATCGCGACCTCGCGCTTGAGTTCGACCGGGTCGATCGCGACCACCTCGCGGGCGCCGGCCATCGCGGCCCCCTGGACGGCGTTCTGGCCCAGGCCACCGCAGCCCACGACGGCCACGTAGTCACCGGGTCCGGTCTCGGCGGTGTAGACCGCCGAGCCCCAGCCGGTCAGGACCCCACAGCCAAGCAGGCAGCCCTTCTCCAGCGGCCAGTCGGCGTCGACCTTGACGCACGACGCCTCGTTGACGACCGTGTGCTCGGCGAAGGTGCCGAGGATGCACATCAGGCCCAGGTCCTCGCCGTCGGACGTGTGGTGGCGGGCGGTGTTGTCGGTGATCTGCAGGCCGCTGCCGAAGTTGGCCAGCCCTTCGCAGAGGTTGGAGTTGCCGCGCGAGCACTGGTAGCAACGACCGCAGGCCGGCACGAAGCCGAAGACCACGTGGTCACCGGGCGCGACGTAGGTGACGTTGGGGCCAACCTCCTGGACGATCCCGGACCCCTCGTGGCCACCGACCATGGGCGGGCCGGGGACGACGCCGGCGAGGTCACCGGTCAGCACGTGCTCGTCGGAGTGGCACAGCCCCGATGCCACCATCTTGACCAGGACCTCGTTGGCCTTGGGCGGATCCAGCTCGATCTCCTCGACGCTCCACGGTTCGTGGAGTTCGCGGAGGATGGCGGCGCGAGTCTTCATCGTGTCCCTGTCGGTCGTCGTGGCCGTGGCCGAGGGATGTCCGCCCGTGGTCGGGGATGGGATCCACCCTGACCACGACGTCGTCCTCTGGCGACGACCCTAGATCCGGCTGACCGGCCGGTCAATGTCTTTCGGGCAGGGATCTCGCGAACCGGAACACCCCAGACCGGCTCAGCGGTTCCGCAGGTTGGCGGTGACCTGGTCGTAGACCTTGCGGGCGCCGGTCCCCCACTCGCCGTTCAGCAGTGACAGCAACGCGTCGATCTGGTCCAGCGCCAGCCCACTCATGACCAGACTCCGGATCGGGGCCTCCTTCAGCATCGACTCGATCAGCGGTTGAACCGTGGGGTCGTCCCCGAACTGGGCTCGCAGGCCACGTTCGAGCGCCGCCAGCAACAGTCGGCCCTGCGGCACGCTTTCCACCGCACCGAGCGGCGTGGTGAGGGCGAACGGGCGGCGGGACGCCTCGTTGGCCGGCAACGGGCGGCCGAGCACGGCCTCGAAGGCCGCGCGGTCGACGTCCAGCCACGCCGGTGGTTTGGCGTACACCGCCGGGACGTCGCGCGGGGGCACCTCGGCACCCGTGACCTCGATGGTGGCCCGACCGCGGAGGTCGCGTGACGACGCCCCCACCAGCACCTCGAACGTGCCGGCCTCCACGACCCAGTCGTCCCGCTGGACGTCCCACCACGCGAAGGCGCGGCGGTCCAACACGACTTCGGCGGTGGCGTCAGCCCCGGGCTCGACCTCGACGCGGGCGAACCCGGCGAGTTCGTGGTCGGGACGGTGGACCGCGGACTCGACGTCGCGGACGTAGACCTGCACCACCTCGGTGGCCGCCCGGTCGCCGTCGTTGACGAGCGGGACGCGGACGGTCACCGTGGCTCCGGCGCGAAGGTCGGCGTCGTCCAGCGACGTGGTGTCCACCGACACCTCGCCCCACGTGGCCGAGCCGTACCCCAGCCCGTGGCCGAACGGGAACAGGACCGGCCCCTCCACGGTGTCGTGGAACCGATAGCCGACGTAGACCCCCTCGCGGTACTCCACGGTCGCGGGAACACCCGGGAAGCGGTTGGCCGACGACACGTCGGTCAGGCCGCGCGGGAAGGTCTCGGCCAGCCGGCCCGTCGGCGCGGCCACACCGGTCAGCACGTCGGCCATCCCGCCGCCGGCCGCCTGGCCACCGAGGTAGCCCTCCAGGATCGCCTCCACGTCGTCGACCCACGGCATCTCGACCGGGGCGCCGTTGACCAGCACGACCACGACCCGGTCGTGCGCGGCCGCCACCGCCGCGACCAGGGCGTTGTGGGCCCGTGGCAGGGCCAGGTCGGGGCGATCGTTGCCCTCGTTCTCGTAGACGTCGGGCAGGCCCACGACCACCACCGCGACGTCGGCCTCGCTGGCGACCGCGACCGCCTTGCCGACCAGCGCGTCGTCGACGGTGCCGTGGTCGTCGTAGCCACGCGCGAACAGCACCCGGTCGCGCCCCAGCGCCGCGGTCAGTTCCGTGCGCAGGTCCTCGACCCGAGTCGGGTTGATGCGGGAACTCCCGGTGCCCTGGAACCGCGGCGTGGCGGCCAGGTCACCCAGCAACGCCACCGTCGTGTCCCCGTCGGCGTCCAGCGGCACGACGTCGCCGGTGTTGCGCAGCAGCACCGTCACCCGGGCCGCCGCGCGCCGCGCGAGGCGGTGGTGGTCGTGGAGGTCGACCGACGCGTTCGGATCGCGGTTGGGCGCGGCTCGCAGCGCCAGCGTGGTGACGCGGGTGGCGACCTCGTCCAACGCCGCCTCGTCCAGGACTCCGGACTCGACGGCGGCCGCGACCCGTTCCGGCGCGCCCCGCACCGGACCCGGCATCTCGAGGTCGCATCCGGCGACCACGGCGGCCACCCGGTCGTTCATCGCGCCCCAGTCCGTCATGACCAGCCCGGTGTAGCCCCACTCGTCGCGCAGGATGTCGGACAGGATGGTCCGGTGGTCCGACATGGCCGTGCCGTTGACCAGGTTGTAGGCGCACATGATGGTCCACGGCTGGGTTGCGCGGACGGCGCGCTCGAAGCCGGCCAGGTACAGCTCGCGGAGCGTGCGCTCGTCAATGACGGCGTCGATGGTCATGCGCCGGTGTTCCTGGTTGTTCGCGACGAAGTGCTTGAGCGAGGTCCCGACCCCGGTGGACTGGACGCCGGTGATGTGCGCGGCGGCCATTTCGCCGGTGAGGAACGGGTCCTCGGAGAAGTACTCGAAGTTGCGTCCGCACACCGGCGACCGCTTGAGGTTGGCCCCCGGGCCGAGGATGACGTCGACCCCCAACGCGCGCGCCTCCCGGCCGATGGCACGGCCCACCTCCTCGACCAGGTCGAGGTCCCACGACGCGGCCAGTCCCGACGCGGTCGGGAAGCACGTGGCGGGCTCGGCGTCGGTCAGGCCGAAACCCTCGTTGCCGGCGGCCGGGCGTCGGACCCCGTGGGGGCCGTCGGCCAGCACCACTTCGGGCACCCCCAGTCGCTCGACCGGCCGGGTCGACCAACTGGTGCCGCCGGAGGCCAGCCCAGCCTTCTCGGCCAGGGTCATCTGGCCGACGAGTTCACGGGCCCGGGTCACCGTCTCGGCCGACGGGCCGGCGTTCGGGTCACCATCCGGGCCGGGCGTGGGGCTGGGATTCCGGCCGGCATCCGCCCCGGTGAGGCCGGTGTCGGCGGGCCGTGTGGGATCTGTGGCGTCGGGCATGGCGGTGGCCTCGTGGCGGGTGGGACAGGTGGATGCCGGCTGCCCGGCGCGGGCTCGAACCTAGTCATCGGTGGGTCGACGCGGACCGTTCCCGACCCGTCGGCCGGCCGTGGTCAGTCTGCCGCACCGCCCCACCGCTGCCAGGCGAGTTGGCCGGCGCCGGCGACCAGCGCGACACCCAGGCCGACCTGGATGCCGAATCCCAGCACGGCCACGAACGGCAGCGCCATCACCAGCAGGACGGCCCGGTCCCGGTGCCAGGCGGTGTGGACGGCCTCGGGGTCGATCATGGACAGTGCGGCCGTCACGATCAGGGCCGACAGGCCGGCCCGTGGGATGGCGACCAGCACGGGCGAGAACAGCACGGTGGACAGGGCCAGCACGATCGCCCCCAGCACGGCGGCGAGCGGGCTTCGGCCACCGCTGTCGGCGACGACGGCCGACCGGCTCAGGCTGCCGCCGGCTGGATACCCGCCGGTGAACGACACGGCCAGGGTGGACAGGCCGAGGGCGAACAACTCCCGGCTCTCGCTGACCTCGGATCCGTCGCGACCGGCCAGGGTCGTGGCGATCGCCAGGGTCGTGATGGCGGCGACCAGCGCGATGCCGATCGCCGGGACGACCAGCGCCAGCCAGTCCACCCGCCCGAAGGCCGCGACGCGGGGCACCAGGCTCGGCAGGTCGACCTCCCCCAGCGTCGCCACCCCGGCTCGCTCGGCCAGGTCGAGGCCGGCCACCAGCGCCGCCGCCACCAACAGCACCACCAACGGCAGCGCCTGCACGACCAGGTGCCGCCACCCCCGCTCGCGCGACTCGAGCTGCCACGTCCGGCGCAGCACCCGCGGCAGCGCCAGCAGCAGGACCAGGACGGACCCGCCCAGCACCAGCGGGGCCAGCCGCATCGTCCGCCACGACGACGCGGCCGCGACCCACGACTGCACGGCTGGGACGCCCCGCGGGATCGTGATGCCCAGCAGGTACTGCAGTTGGCTGGTGGCGATCACCAGCGCGGCCGCGAAGATGAACCCGGTCAGGACCGGCTGGGTGAACACGCGGAACAGGAAGCCCAACCGGAGCGCGCCGAACAGGAGCAGGACGGTCCCGACGATGGCGGCCAGCACCAGCGCCAGCGCGGCGGGGTCGTCCGAGCCGACGGCCTCACCAACGAGCAGCGACACCAGCGCCACCGGTCCGACCGCCAGGAACCGGCTCCCGCCGAACAGCGCATACACCACGGGCGCCACCAGCGCCACGGCGATGCCGGCACTCGGCGGCAGGTTGGCCAACTGGGCGTAGGCGAAGGCCTGGGGGATCAGCAGGATCGCCACCAGTGAGCCGGCGACGCCGTCCCGGCCCAGGTCCGGACGTCCGTACCCGACCCGCCACACCAGCATCCGGGGGACCCGCGGGACGAGTTCTTCGTCCGGGGTCGGCAGGGGCGCCTCACCCGTCAGGTCGGCACCACCACCACCGGCGTCGTCGCCGGACGCTTCGTCGCCGTCGGCGGCCGGGGACTCCCTCATCGTTCCTCCTGCGGTCCGCGATCGACGGACTCGTCCGTGGTCGCATCAGTGGCCGCGGAAGGCTTCCTCCAACCACCACGACGGGTGGTCAGTCAGCACCTTGGCGTCGACCAGGACCGGCGGCCGGGGGGTCCCGGCTCGCCAGTCGGCGACCCAGTCCCCCAGCGGGGCGAGGTCGGCGACGGTGCGCACGGTCAGCGCCTCGAAGCCGAAGCCGCGCGCGATCGCGGCCAGGTCCGGGTCGGGGAACTCCACGGTGGACAGGTCGTCGCCGTGGGGGCCGAAGTGGTGGACCTCGGCCCCGTAGGCCGCATCGTTGTGCACGACGACCACCATCGGGATGGCCAGTCGGGCAACCGTCTCCAGTTCGGCGATCCCCATCAGGGCGCCGCCGTCCCCCAGCGCGGCCACCGGCAGGCGGTCCGGGCGGGCGATCGCGCACCCGATGGTGGTCGCCAGGCCGAGGCCGATCGACTGGAACGCCTGGGTGAAGCAGAACCCGTCCTCGTCGGGGACGTCGAGGTACACGCTCGGGTGCCCCATGAAGTTGCCGGAGTCCACCCCGACGATGCGCTCGGTCGGCAACAGGTCGTCCAGCGTCATCAGCAGCGCGCGCGGGTCGATCCGGTCGACCGTGGACCGGTCGGGCACGGCGTGGTCGCGCCAGCGGACGCCGTCGGCCAGCCGCGCAGCGGTCTCGTCGTCGCGGTAGCCGGGGCCGTCGCGGGGAACCGCCGCCAGGGCGGCCCGCAGTGCGGTCGCGGTCTCGTCCACGCCACCGTGGACCCCCAGGTGCAGGTCGCGCTGGGATCCCAGCGCGTCGGCGCGGTCGTCGACCTGCACGACCGTGGTGTCCGCACCGACCAGCGCACCGTGGCGCATCGTCCACATGTTCAGGGTGCAGCCCCACCCGACTAGCAGGTCCGCGTCCGCGATCAGGCTGGCCGCCAGGGGCGACGAGAACCCGCCCGAGATGCCCAGCGACCACGGGTCGTCGTGGAACAGCCCCGACGCCACCGCGCTGGTGGCGAGCAACGCCCCACTGGCCGTACCCAGGGCCGCCAACACCGGGCCGGTCCCGCGCTCGCGGGCACCACGACCGGCCACGAACACCGGTCGCCTGGCAGCGCGGACCAGGTCGGCCAGCGCGGTGACCTGGTCGTCGGCGGGGTGCCGGTCGACCGGACGACGCGCCGGTGGCAGCACGCGGTCGCCCGCCGCCACCACCTCCTGCTGGACCGACAACGGCAGGTTCACGACCACGGCCTCGCGGTCGACGACGGCCCGGTCGACGGCCGCGGCGACGGCGGCGACGGCGGTGGCGGGATCGTCGATCCGCACGGTCGTGGCCCCGACGGCGGTGGCCAGTCCGGCCTGGTCGACCCAGAAGTTGGAGTGCCGGTTGGTCGCCTCCGCAGCCAGCACCAGCACGGGACTGCCACTCTTGGCCGCCTCGGTGAGGCCGGTCAGGGCATTGGTCAGGCCGCACCCCTGGTGGAGGGTGACCACGGTAGGCGTCCGACTGATGCGGGCGTGGGCGTCGGCCATGGTCGTCGCGCCCATCTCGTGCCGCGCCGCCACGAACCCGACGCCCTGTGCCCGCAGCGCGTTGGTGAGGTGGAAGTTGCCCGACCCGACCACCCCGAAGGCCTGTCGCACGCCCCGTCGTGCCAACACCTCGGCCACGGCGGCGACCACGACCAGGTCGGCGATGCCGGCGCCGATGGGCCGGCTCGCCACGTCAGCTCCGCCCTCCCCATCGTCGCCGATCGCCCGGTCGTCCGCCGTCACGCCGCGCTGGCCGCCGTTCACGACCCCACGAACGCCAGCACGCGGACGGGACTGCCCGACCCGCCGACGATCTTGAGCGGCGCGGCGACGATGACCGCGCCGACCGGTGGCAACAGGTCGAGGTTCTGGAGCTGGGTCAGGCCGTACTTGTTCGCCCCGTGCATCAACGAGTGGCACGGGAACATCGGGTCGAAGGTGGGCGCCGCGCCGGCGTCGGTCCCGACCGTTTCCACGCCCAGGCCGATGATCGGTGACTCCTGCGCCAGCCAGCGCGCGCACTCGGCCGACAGGCCGGGCGTGTGCGAGCCGTCCTCGTCGGCGTTCAGGAATTCCTCCTGGGACCCTCCGTGGGTCGACCATCCCGTCCGGACCAGCAACCAGCCGCCGTCGGGGAAGGGCCCGTGTTCCTCCTGGAAGGCCTCGAGGTCGGACACCTCGACCAGGAAGTCGGGGTCCGCCGTCACCCGGTCGGCCACGTCCAACACGACCGCCGGGCCGACCAGGCGGTGTGGCGGCACGGACGCGACGTCCTCCTTGGGGCCGGTGACCCAATGGATCGGCGCGTCGAAGTGCGTGCCGGTGTGCTCGCCGGTCCGGAAGTTGTTCCAGTACCAGGCCGGGCCGCGGTCGTCGTAGGCGCTGATCTCCTCCAGTTCGAAGCGGGCGGTCTGGCCCATGCCCTCCGGCAACATCAGGATCGGTGTGTCGCCGGACAGCGGCGAGGTCAGGTCGATGACCCGGATCGACCCGTCGGCGAGGCCGGCGGCGAAGGCAGCGAGATCGGACATCGTGGGCTCCATGGCAGGCGACGAGGCTGCCCGCAACCCTAGGCACTCCCCCCGCCCACCACCCCCGTCCACCGATCCCACCCCGCGTGCGTCGCTCGTTGCACATCCGCGACCAGCGACGCACACCGACACCCCCGCCGCGGCTCGATCCGATCGCCCAGCGCCCGGATCGACGGAACGGCGGCCGGCGGTACGGGGCGGTCCTATCGTCGCCGAGGCGGCCGGGCCGACCGGCAGCCACCGACCGAGGATCCACCATGCACATCGTGAGCTCCACTGCCTCCTGCCAACCCGACAAGCGCGACGCCATGGTGGACGTGCTGACCACCCTGTCGAACGTGTCGCGTGACGAAGACGGGTGCGACTCCTACGAGTTCTACACCTCCATCGAGGACCCGAACCAGTTCCGGTCCGTGGAGATGTGGGCGTCCGCCGACGCCGCGGGCGCGCACATGGAACAGCCCCACGTCGCCACCGCACTGCAGGAGTTGGAGCCGCTGCTGGCCAGCGCGCCGTCCATCATCATGTACGGCGTGTCGGACGAGACCACCATCGCCTGACCGGGCGCCGGATCGCCCGGCACGGTCCGCCGTACGATCCTTCAAAAGGACCGCACCGACCTCGGAGCAACGCCATGCTGTTCGGCCAGGAACACGTCCGCGCCTACGTCGAGAGTGACGGACAGGTCGGCCACGAGTGGCAGGATGGGGTCTTCACCCTGCTGCTGACCACGACTGGCCGACGCTCCGGCGAGGAGTACACGACGCCGCTGATCTACGTCCCGACCGACGGCGGGTTCGCGATCGTGGCCTCCAAGGGCGGCGCCGACGACCACCCCGACTGGTACCTCAACCTGGTGGACGACGCCCGGGTGCAGATCCAGGTCGGCGCGGACCGGATGCACGCCCGGGCGCGCACTGCCAGCGACGCCGAACGGGAGGCGTTGTGGCCGGCACTGACCGACACCTGGCCGGCCTACGACGACTACGTGGCCAAGACCGACCGCGAGATCCCGGTCGTCCTGCTGGACCCCGAGGACTGATCACCCCGACCGTCCGGCCCGCCCGGACGGCCCGCACCGTGGTCGTCCAGGAATCGAGCGGGCACACTGGCCGGCCGGCGTGGCCCCCTACTCGCCACACGACCCTCGCGACCGTGCTCGGACCGACCCCGTGGCCACCTCCACCGCGACCGACGCCGACCCCCGTCCTGTCGCGTCGGCCGCCGTCACGTTCGCCTCCTTCGCCCTGCCCGCGGCCATGCTGGGGGTGATGTGGCCGGACGTGCGGGCCGAGTTCGGCCAGTCGCTGGGTGCGCTGGGCGTGGTGTCCCTGACGTACGGACTCGCTCGCATGTCGACGGCCACGACGGGTCGTCCCCTGGCGCGCCGACTGGGCCTCGCGGTCGCATTCCCGCTGGTGCTGACCGTCCTCGCGGGGGCGTGCATCCTGTTGGCGGCGGCCCCGGCCTGGCCGGTGTTCCTCGCGGGTGTGGCGAGCATCGGGATGACTTCCGGCGCCCTGGACTCGCTGGGCGCGACCTTCATCACCGCCCGCGAACGGGTCGGAAGCGCCGGACTGGTGCACGGTGCCTACGGCATCGGGGCGACCGCCGGTCCGCTGGCAGTGGCGGCGCTGCCGGGCTGGCGGGCATCGGTCGGTGCATGCGTGGTCGTGGCGCTGGTCGCGGTGGGCGTGGCGCGGTGGGCCCGGAAGGGTTGGCCCGAGGCCGTGCCGGTGCAGCAGGACGTCGCCACGTCGCCGGTTCCCTGGCGGGTGGTCGGGATCTCGCTGGTGGCCTTCGCCGCGTTCGTCGCGATCGAGGTCACCACCGGCCAGTGGGCGTTCACCTGGCTGACCGACCACCGCGGCGTCGCCGAGGGGGCTGCAGCCACGGCGGTGTCGGCCTTCTGGGGCGGCACGACGCTTGGTCGACTCGCGCTGACGCGAGCCGGGATGTCGACCGCCGTGGAACGACGCGGGTTGGCACCGTTGGCGCTGGCCGCCGGGCTGTCCCTGGCCACGCTGGTGGTCCTCCCGTCGCGGGTCGCCGTCGTGCCCCTGGGCGTCCTCGGGCTCTCGCTGGGACCGGTGATGCCGTCGTTGTTCGCGACCACGGCCAGGCGGGTCGGGCGCGCCCACAGTGCCCGGATGGCCGGCCGACAACTGTTGGCGACCAACGTCGGCGGGATCGGCCTGCCGGCGTTGACCGGCCTGCTGGTGGACCGGGTCGGCCCCGGGATCATCGTCGTGGTGGTCATGATCGCACTGGGCGGGTTCGGCCTCCCGGCACTGGCGGCCCTGCGCCTGCTGCCCGACGCGCCCACCTCGACCACCTGAACGCCCGGCCCGACCGCGTGCGTCCGTTCACATCCGCTCACCCCGCGGCCGCGGACCACCAGCAGCGTGGCAGGCCGACGCGTCGGCGCCCGTCGATCCCGACGACCTCGCCGCCTGCCACGCGGCCCTGGACCGGGTGGTCCGACGACACCCACGCCTGGCACCGGTCGCGGTCGAGGCGCACGCGATGCTGGACGACCTCTGCGACCGGTCGATGGAGACGTTGCTGGCCGGCGTCGCCTGACGTGGCAGTCCACTCGTGAACACCGGGAGGACTGGGCGCGGCCGACGGTCGCAACGGTCAGTCGTCGGGCCGCGGCGGTTTCACGACCGGTGGACGTCACCGCCGAGGTACTTCAGGCCCGAATCGCACTGCACGGTCACCACTCGGTGGCCCGGACCCAGTTCGGTGGCCAGTCGCAAGGCCACGACGACGTTGGCGCCCGTCGACGGGCCGCTGAAGATCCCCTCGGTCCGGGCCAACCGGCGGGCCATGTCGCTGGCCTGGTCGGTGCTTACCGTCTCGACCCGGTCGAAATCCGACGAGGACAGGAGTGGGGGCACGAACCCGGCGCCGCCACCCTCGATCCGGTGGGTGCCGGGTGGCTCGCCAGACAGCACTGCCGACTCGGTCGGCTCGATGGCCACCCGCTGCAGCCCCGGATGCTGTGGCGCCAGGGACCGGGTCACCCCGACCAGGCAACCCGCCGTCCCGACGTAGGAACAGAACGCGGCGACCGGCCCGTCGAGCTGCCTGGTGATCTCCTCACCGAGTTCGTGGTACCCGTCGAGCATGTCCCGGTTGTGGAACTGGTTGGTCGCGTGGGCTCCTTCCTCCTCCACGATCTGGTCGGCCCGGCGCATCATCGACCGGACGAGCTCGGGGTGGATGCCGTCCGGACTGGCGATCACCTCCAGGTCAGCGCCGAAGGCCCGCATCGTGGCGATCTTCTCGGGCGCGAAGGCGTCCGAGGTGACGATCCGCAACGGGTGACCCGTCACCGCACACACGAACGCGAGCGACGAGCCGGTCGAGCCGCCGGTGTACTCCACGACGGCCTGGCCCGGTTGGAGCTCGCCGCGCCGCTCGGCCCCCTCGATCATCGCCAGGGCCATGCGGTCCTTGTAGGACCCGGTGGGGTTCGCGGCCTCCAGCTTGACCCACACCTCGGCCATGTCGTCCGTGGCCAACCGTGACATGCGCACGATCGGCGTGTTCCCGATGCCGGCCAGGGCACCCATGCGTGCGGTCATGCGCGATCCTGTCCGTCATCCCGGTGCCGTCCGACCGGATCATCGACGGCACCATGCACCACCGGGGCGACCGTGTCAAGCCCCGTGGCCCGGGGTCGCCACGTTCCCAGCCGCCCCGACGCACCCCGCGCGACCGCGAGGAATCACGTCGTGCCGGGTTGCAGACCCTCGAAGGGGTCCGACAGCCGCGGCTCGTCGACCTCCCGCGGCGGCCATGCCTGGACCAGGTGGGCGACGCCCGCCGCGGACTCCCAGTCACGCTCGGACAACTCGGTCCACGGGTCGGCCCACTGGGACCGGTGCGCATGGAAGGCAGCCCTCACCGCCGGTACCACGGCTCGCAGGTCCACCGAGCAGGTGATCCGTTCATCCGGGACACCACGTGGTTGGTAGACCTTCGTCGGGTCGAACGCGGCGAGTCCCGCCGCCACTCGCCGGGCGTTCACCTGGTCCAGGGCCGACTGCGGATAGGCGCCGTGGAACAGTCGTCGGAACCCTGAACCCCCGTCGTCGGCGGAGCGCAGGAACGCCCGGGTCGCGGCGTGTCCCGCCGCGACGTGGTCCGGATGTCCGGTGATCCCGTCCGGCCCGAAGGCCAGCACGACGTCCGGTCGCTCCTGGGCGAAGACGGCCGCGACCCGGTCCTCCAGGAGTCCGTCGGGCAAGTCGGCCAGGCCGCCGTCCGGGAACCCGAACCACTCGTGGCGATCTGGCAGGCGTCCGACCACCTCCCACCCGGCGTCGTCCTCCGCCCGGCAGTTCGCGCCCAGTCTCTCTCGTGTGACCGATGTGCCCGGAGCGATCTTGCCGGCCTCGCCGTCGGTGGCATGGACCAACACGAACCGCAGGTCGGGGTCGTGGCGCCAGCGCGCGACCAGGCCGGCCGCGCCCATGACGTCGTCGTCAGGGGTGCGCGGCGACGAACGCCAGCACCCGTCGCGCGCGCTCGACCATGCCCACCCGCGGTTCGGTTGGTCGGCATCTTGCGTCCGGCTCGGGTCGCTGGCAAGTCGTACATCGGCCCCTGGGCACGGTGACGCCGACGCAGGCCGAGGGAGGTGCCGCGGGTCAGATGGCAGCGACCCGGGCGACCTCGGCAACGGGCAGGCGCTGCCGCAGCACGACCATCAGGGCCCAGGTCAGGGCCTCGGGCCGCTGCTTGAGGCCGCGACCCCACTCCTTCGGGGTGCGGTCACCCTTGGCGTTG
>JBBSMS010000084.1:0-15622 GCA_038233055.1 Nitriliruptorales bacterium | reverse complement strand
TCGACTGCAACTACCGGGGGTCGAGCGGGTACGGCCGGGACTACCGCCGGTCGATGCGTGGTCGCTGGGGCGAGATCGAGGTGGACGACGCGATCGCGGTGGCCCGCGACCTGGCCCGGCGCGGCTGGGTCGACGGGGACCACATGGCGATCCGCGGCGGCAGCGCCGGTGGCTTCACCGCGCTGGCTGCGGTCACGCGTCCGGAGCACCCGTTCGCCTGTGCGACATCCTTCTTCGGCGTCGCCGACCTGTCGGCACTGGCCCGGCACACGCACAAGTTCGAGTCGCGCTACCTCGATTCGATGGTGGGCCGGTTGCCGGCGGACCAGGACACCTACGACCGGCGTTCACCCGTCACGAACGCCCACCACCTCGACGTGCCGTTGCTGGTCCTGCAGGGGTTGGCGGACCGGGTCGTGCCACCTGAACAGGCGGAACTGATGGTGGCGGCGGCCCGTCGCAACGGGGTCCCGTTCGGCTACATCACCTTCGAGGGCGAGGGTCATGGCTTCCGGCGGCCCGAGAACATCGTGACGTGGATGCAGACCGAACTGGCCTTCTACGGCGACGTCATGGGGTTCGCGCCGCACGGCGACCCGCCCAGTCCGCTGCTGACGTGACCGCCCGGCCACGGCGTGGCGGGGGAGTGGGCAGCGCCAGGCGTCGTCAGCCGCGAACGGCGATCAGTCGACGACGAGTGCCACGGTCAGATCGCGGGCACCCAGCGCGGCCAGCAGGCCGCTGACGAGGCGGGCGGCCGAACCGTACGCGGCCTCGGCCATGGGTTCGGCCACGGTCAGGTCCAACGTGGCGGCGTAGTTCGCGGTGCCACAGACCATCATCGCGGCAACCGTGGTGTCGAGGTCGGCCACCAGGTCCCCGGCATGGCGACGGCCCTCGAGCCACTCGCCCACCTCCATGACCGGCAACTGTGGACCCAGTCCGGTCGCAGCCGACAGGCGACGGTGGGCCTGGTTGAGTTCGTGGTCGGTCAGGAGCAGGGCGCGAATCGTCTCCTCGACCCGGTAGAACCGGACCGCTGCGGCGAAGACGGCCGCGAACCGCCGTGGGAAGTCCTCGGTCGTCGCGTCCATCGCCCCGCGGAGTTCCTGCAACTCCTCGAGCCCCTCCACGTGCCGTGCCAGCACCTGCGCATTTCGATTCGACATGGTCCCCCCGGATCGTCGATTGTTCGTGCAACCGTGCCAGTTGTTCGTGCAACTGTTCCATTCTAGGTCAAGAGCGCTCTCACCAATGGGGACGACCGTCCCGTCTCGTTGAGCCCGCGGTCGGTTCGTGGGCCGTCAGGGCCATGCTGTCGTGGACTCTCGATGGACAACAGGGCCGAACGACCCCCCGTGTGCGCAGCCCGACCGTCCGTGCGCACAGCGCCCAAAGGCGGCCGTCACGCGCCACGACGGGCCCAGTGGTTGGGATGGTCGCCCGGGGAGTCCCCGGTCCGCGGGCGCACGTCCGGGTCCGGATCGGGGGTGCGACGCCCGACGACGACGCGCAGGTCGGACTCCATGGCCGCCATTCGTGCCTGGATCCCCATGAGGGCGAGCAGCAGGAAGGCGGCGATCATCAGCAGCGCGCCGACGCCGAAGGTCAGGACCCACACCGCGATCGCGAAGGCGACGTCGCCGGCCCGGTAGAGGATCACGCCCGCCACCACGCCCACCGCGCCAGCCGCGTAGGCCAGGGTGCGTGCCACGCCTGCGGCGCCGCGCAGGTCCCGAGGCGTGGGAACGTCGTCCATCACCGACTCCTCGCGGTCAGTGCGTCACGACCGGCGGCAGGTCCTTGGCCTGCGCGACCCAGCCGGCAGCGCGCAGTTTCGTGGCCTTCGCGGGGCCGATCCCCTCGATCGTGGTGATGGTGGCCATCTGCGTCCTCCGGGGATGCGGGCGTCGTTCGTGCGAACCTAGTGGCGCGGATCGATCGAAGGGGCCGGATCCGGCCGGCGTGGGCGTCCCGGGTACGGTCGGTCCGTCGGGTCGACGACGTCAAACCCGCCGATGCCGACGGGGAACGGGGACGTGGCTGGGGGTGGCGGGGCGGCTATCGTTGGGCCTTGCGAACCCGCCCCGGAGACCCACGTGCCCGAGCCTTCCACTCCCGCCACCATCGCACCTGCCGACGGTCGTCTCGGCATCCTGTGCGTCGGCCTCGGCGCCGTCACCACCACGTTGCTCGCGGGAATCGAGTTGGCCCGCAAGGGCATCGCCGAGCCGTTCGGATCCCTGACCCAGATGGGCACGATCCGGCTCGGCAAGCGCACCGACGACCGCAGCCCGCTGGTCAAGGACTTCGTGCCCCTGGCCGACCTCGACGACCTCGTGTTCGCCGCATGGGACCCGTATCCGGACGACGCCTACGTCTCGGCCAGCAAGGCCGGGGTGCTGGAGGCCCACCGCCACGTCGAGCCCATCGGAGACTTCCTGCGTGGCATCGAGCCGCAAACGGCCGCCTTTGACCACGACTACGTCAAGCGGCTGGACGGCGAGCACGTCAAGACCGGCACCCGGCGCGAGATGGCCGAGGCGATCCGGGCCGACATCCGCGACTTCCGCGAGCGCGAGGGCGTCGACCGGATGGTCATGATCTGGGCCGCCTCGACCGAGGTGTACATCCAGGCGTCCGCGGTCCACCTCGACATCGAGGCCTTCGAACAGGCGATGGACGACGACGACCCGGCGATCGCCCCGTCGATGCTCTACGCCTGGGCCGCCATCTCGGAAGGGATCCCGTTCGCCAACGGTGCACCCAACCTGACCGTCGACATCCCCGCGCTGTTGCAGTTGGCGACCGACAACGGCGTGCCGATCGCAGGCAAGGACTTCAAGACCGGCCAGACGCTGGTCAAGACGGTGCTGGCGCCGATGTTCAAGGCCCGCATGCTGGGGATCCGCGGGTGGTTCTCGTCCAACATCCTGGGCAACCGCGACGGCGCCGTGCTGGACGACCCGGACAACTTCAAGTCCAAGGAAGTGTCCAAGCTGGGCGTGCTGGAACACATCCTGCAGCCCGACAAGTACCCCTCGTTGTACGCCGACATGTACCACAAGGTCCGGATCAACTACTACCCGCCGCGGGGGGACGACAAGGAGGGCTGGGACAACATCGACCTGTTCGGCTGGCTGGGCTACGACATGCAGTTGAAGGTCGACTTCCTGTGCAAGGACTCGATCCTGGCCGCCCCGCTGGCCCTGGACCTGGTGCTGTTCCTGGACCTGGCCCAGCGGGTCGGGATGTCGGGCATCCAGGAGTGGCTGTCGTTCTACTTCAAGGACCCGCAGGTCGCCCCGGGCCTGTATCCCGAGCACGACCTGTCCATCCAGCTCACCAAGCTCAAGAACACCCTGCGTCACCTGATGGGCGAGGACACCATCACCCACCTCGGCACCGAGTACTACGAAGGCATTCCGGACTAGTTCTCGGTCTTGGGTGGACGCTCCCGTGGAAATGCCCGGCATCCCCGACTGGGCCCCGGCTTCGTGCGGGTCCGGCTGTGGGATTGGCGGAAATCCCCGACTGAGCCACGGCGGAAGGTCGATCCGTGCCGGACGACGGACGGGACCTGCCGCCCGACGGCCCCGACGTCGGCGTGGGGGTGCGCGGACGCTTGGCGGTGCTGGTGGGACCGCTGCGGTCCCCGATCCTGCGTCGACTCACCATCGCGTTCCTGGTCAACGAACTCGGTGACGGCATCTCGCTGGTCGTCCTGCCCCTGGTGGTGTACGCGTCGACCGGCTCCGGTGTGGCCACCGGCGTGAGCTTCGCGGTCGTCCAGGGCGCGACCGTGGTCGGACGCCCGATCGGCGGCCTGCTGGCCGACCGGGTCGACCGGTTTCGCCTGCTGCGGGTGACCTTCGTCGTGCGGGCGCTGCTGCTGGGCACGGCCGTGGTGATCGGGTCGGACATGGTGGTCGTGGCCTGCCTGGTCGCAGCCAGCCTGGTCGGGTCGGTTGACAACCCGTCGGCGGAGGCCGCGATCCGGGCACGAGCCGGTGACGCGTTCCAGCAGGTGGCCACCATCCGAAAGCTGTCGCGAGCCATGTCCGGGGTCGTGGGCCTGGCCGCCGGTGGTGCGTTGGTCGGGACCGTGGGCGTGCCCACGGCGATCGCGACCGACGTCGCGACCTTCGTGGTCGCATTCCTGGTGCTGCCACCGGGGGGCGCGCACGGCGGGGCTGCCCGCGAGCGCCCAGCCGGTCCCCGGATGGGCTGGTGGGCGGCCGCGGGGCAGGCGGTGGGCACCAGCCTGGCGGACGCACGCGAGGGGATCGCCCACCTCCGCAGCCACGTCGACCTGCGCGTCACCGCCGTCGCCGAGATGGCGATGGCGGGACTGGTCGCGTCGCTGCTGACCGTGGCGGTCGTGTGGCTGGACGGGTTGTCGGGCGCGCCTGACGGTGCCTACGGGTTCGCCCTGGCCGGGTACTCCGCGGGCTCGATCGCGGGCCTGCTGGTGGCCGGGATGATCGCCTGGCGGGTGTCGGTGCCCGTGCTGGCCTGGCGCACCTTCGTGGTCATCGGCGTGGTCTGCCTGCTGGGCGTGGTCGGGGCAGACTGGCGCATGCTCACCGTGTCGTGGCTGGTGTGGGGCATCGCGCTGGGCCCACTGGACGTGGTGATGGACGCGCGCGTGGTGGCGCGCACGCCGCAGCGACTGCTGGGCCGCACCTACGGCGGACTGGGGACACTGCTCGCGGCAGGCCAGGTGGTGGGCGCGCTCGCCGCGGGGTTGGTCGTCGACCTGGTCGGGCCGCGACTGGTCATCGTGGTCCTGTCCGCGGCATTCCTGGTCGTGGCCGTCGGACTGCGCTGGTGGGCGGTGGCTCCGGCGGGGTCGAGGTCGGGCTGAGGTCACGCGACGTCGTGGCAACCGACCCGCCGTCGCGTCGTCGGCGGCCCACCTCCTGTCAGCGGTTCGGGAGGTCCTGGCCGGTCCAGAGGTGGAAGGCCGTGCGCTGGTCGTCGTCCGGGTCGGCGACCGGGCGCAACCGGGTGCGGCCGCGGGGTTCGGCCAGCGTGACGCGACGACGCAGGAGCCGTGGGCCCGAGAACACCGCCACCTCCACCTCGTCGCCCGGGTCGTGGGCGCGCAGGGCCTCGTCGAACTTGCCGGACTCGACCCGGATGCCGTCGATGGCCAGCAACCGGTCGCCGCCGGTCAACCCCGCGTCCCAGGCGGGTCCCCAGCGCTCTACGGCATCCAGCGTGACCCCGTCGTCGCCGGTGCTGGTGGAGGCACCGAACCGTGGTGGGGCGTCGTCGTCCACCTCCACCTCCAGTTGCAGCCCGACGACCCCGACCAGGTCCTCCAGGGGCGGGAAGGCGCGGCCGGTGACGTACTCGTCGAAGAACCAGGTCAAGTCGGTCCCGGCCGCCTCCGACACGGCGTCGACGACGTCGGCCGGGGTGTAGCCGGTGGTCGGGGGGAGGTCCGAGGTGTCCCCGAACGTGCGCCACAGCAATCGGAAGGCATCGTCGAGCCCGCCGGAGTCGGGACGCCGCCGCCGGACCAGCAGGTCCAGCGCCCATGCCACCAGCGAGCCGTGGCGGTAGTAGTCGGTGCCGGCGTTGCCGCTGTTCTCGTCGGCGACGTAGGCCTTAGTCCAGGCCGTCCACGAGGCCTCGGCGAGCGACTGCAGGCGTGCCCCGGGCCGGTTGCGGACCCCGTCGATGCGACGGGCGAGGTCGCCCAGCAGCCGATCGACGTCCCACAGGCCGGCGCGCGTGCACAGGGGTCCTTCGAACCACGACGTCCAGCCCTCGGCGACCCACAGCGAGGTGGTGTGCACGTGCTCGGTGAGGCTGGGGCGGACCAGTTCGACCGGCATCACTCGCTTGACGTTGGCGAGGTGGACGTACTCGTGGACCAGCAGCGACTGGAAGCGGGCGCGGCCGTCCGCGCTCGTCAGCGCCGTCGACGGCATCAGCAGGGTGGCGCCATCGCGGTGCTCGAGGCCACCGCCGCGGCGGCTGTCCCACGACGCGCACAGGAACGTGTAGTCGTCCATCGGCAGGTCGTCGGCCAGCAGGCCGCGGGTGGCGGCCGCGATCGCCTCCATCGCGTCGCCGACGGTGTCGAGGTCGGGGCCGGGACCGTGGCCGGACCACACGAACCGGTGCGGGATCCCGTCGACGACCCGCTCGACGACCGGGAAGGGGTCGTCGCCTTCTACCTCGAAGGCACTGTCGACCAGCAGGTCGAGGGTCGCCGCCACGAAGTCGTCGCCGTCGTGCGGCAGCATCGCGTGCACCACCTCGCCGTCGCCGAACGTCACCCGATGCTCGCGATCGCGGCAGCCGTCGACCGCCAGGAAGGTGGCCGGTGCGACCAGCAGGGCATGGTGGTCGTCGACGTGGTTGGTGCGCACCGTCAGGTCGTTGGCGTAGACCTCCCAGCGCACCTCCAACGGGCCCGGGTGGTGAACGACCCAGGCCGTGTGGCCGTCCGGGGTCACGTCGAGGTGGTGCCCCTCGTCGTCCAGCACCTCCAGTTGCTGGACATGGTGCACGTAGTCGCGCATGACGTAGGACCCCGGCGTCCACGTGGGCATGACCAGTCGCACCGGGCCGGGGACGTCGTCGGGGATCGACAGGGACAGCCGGACCAGGTGCTGGTTTCGGTCGGAGAGGTCGACGCGGTGTCGCAGTGCGGTGGTCACGTGGTTCCTCGTGCGGGGGATGGGCGACCCTATCCGGCACGTGCGACCGGACCGCGGCGCGAGGGGCAGCCGATAGCCTCCCCCGTACTCGATGCCGTACTCGTTTCCGGAGCCTCACGTGACCGAACTTCCCCTGGCCGACCGAGCGGACGTGGTCCTGCCGATGGTGGCCGCGGACCTCAAGGACGCCCTCGAGTCCGCCCTGTTCAGCGACGACCCGGAGGCCGAACGCGAGGCGCTGTCGGCGCTCGTGGCCGCCGACCCGGCGTTCCTGGAGGCATGGGGCCGCCTGGCCGAGGTGGCCCGCGACGACGTCGAATGCTACGCCTATGCCCGCGTCGGCTACCACCGCGGCCTCGACGCCCTGCGTGCGGCTGGGTGGGGTGGCACCGGGTACTGCCGCTGGGAGCACCCGTCCAACCGCGGGTTCCTGCGCTGCCTCGCCTCGCTCCGCAGCGCCGCGGCCGCCCTGGGTGAGACCGACGAGGTCGAACGAATCGGCCGGTTCCTCCACGATCTCGACCCGGACTGGGACGACGCGGTCGTCGAGAAGTCGTGACCCCGGCGGGGCGCTGACGTGGCCGGGCGCATCCGCAAGGAGGACGTCCAGGCGCTCAAGGAGCGCGCGGACATCGCCTCGGTCATCGCCGACCACACCGACCTGAAGAAGGCCGGCACGCGGTTGAAGGGCCTGTGCCCGTTCCACACCGAGAAGACGCCGTCGTTCACCGTCGATCCGGTCAAGGGCTACTACCACTGCTTCGGGTGCGGCGAGGGCGGCGACGTCTACAGCTTCCTGCAGCAGGTCGGCGGCCTGGACTTCACCGAGGCGGTCGAACAACTGGCCCGCCGCACCGGGTACGAACTGCACTACGAGGACCTGTCGCCGGGCCAACGCCGGGCCCTGGGGGAGCGCTCACGGCTGGTCGAGATCAACCAGCGCGCGCTCGCGTTCTTCCGCGAGCGGTGGGCGTCCGACGAGGGCACGATCGCGCGCGACTACCTCCGCGACCGTGGGTTCGACGACCAGGACGCCGAGGCCTTCTCGGTCGGCTACGCGCCCAACGACTGGGAGCGACTGTCCCGGCTGCTGGTGACCGAGGGCTACGACCGACGCGAACTCGTCCGCGTCGGGCTGGCGGTCGACAACAAGCGGGGTGGCCTGCGCGACCGGTTCCGCGGCCGGGTCATCTTCCCCGTGCGCGACGCCAGCGGCGACCCCATCGGGTTCGGCGGCCGGATCCTGCCCGACCTGGACTATGGCGACTTCGACCCGCCCAAGTACTACAACTCCCCGGAGACCCCGCTGTACCACAAGGCCAAGGTCCTCTACGGGTTGTCGGAGTCCCGTACCGGCATGGCGGCCAGCGGCGAGGTGCTGGTGTGTGAGGGCTACACCGACGTCATGGCCCTGCACCAGGCCGGCATCACCAACGCGGTCGCGACCTGTGGCACGGCCGTGGGTGCCGAGCACTTCCGGGTGCTGGCGCGCTACGTGAACAAGGTCGTGCTGGCCTTCGACAACGACGAGGCCGGGGTGAAGGCCGCCGAGCGAGCCGCCACCGAGGCGGCGTCGGTCGACGCCGAGGCACCCGGGCAGCGCTTCCAACTTCGGGTCCTGAAACTGGACGAGGGCACCGACCCCGCCGACCTGGTCCAGTCCAGTGGTGCCGAGGCGTTGCACGCGGCGGTCGCGGCAGCCGAACCCGTCACGGGGTTCCTGGTGGACGCCGAGGTCGCCCGGGCCGACCTGTCGACCGACGAAGGACGGGCCGCCGCGCTCCGAGCCGCGATCACGCGGCTGGGCGGGGAACCGGACCCCGACCTGCGGCGGGTGTGGGCCCGGACCCGCATCGCCGATCCCGTCGGTGTGTCGGTCCAGTGGGTCACGAGCACCGCCCAACGGCTCGGGGTGCGCCTGGATCGCCACGACGGGGTGGCGACCGGGGTCACGGTCGCACGCCGCGGCGGGGGCCAGCGCGGGCGGGTCGTCCCCCGTGCCACGCCCGAGGCCGCACTCGAACGGCGGGTCCTGCGCGTGGTCCTGCAGCACCCGGAGTGGTTGCCGGAGGAGTGGTGGGAGCTCACCGGCGACGACTTCACCCATCCCCGTGCCCGTGTGCTGCACGCGGCGATCGAGGCGGGCGGCGGCGCTGGCGTGCCGCTGGAGGACGTGCTGGACGCCGCACCCGACGACGAGGTGCGCGGCCTGGTCCGGTCGGTCGCCTTGGAGGTGGCCGACCCAGCCGACACCGCCGACAGTGCCGCGGGGGAGGTGCGGGCCCTGCGCGAACGGGCCCTGGCCCACCAGGTCGCGGACATCGACCAGCGCCTGGCGGCCGTCAACGCCACCACCGACCCGGACGGCTTCCGGGCGCTCAACGCCGAGCGGTTCGCCCTGGAGCAACGGCGACGCCAGTTGCGCGAGTCGTCCGCTCGCTGACGCGGGCGCCAGCCGGTGCCGGCGCCAAACGGCGGTGCGACACCGGGACTGTCACAGGGTGGTCATACGGTTCTGACTGCGACCGGTGGCGGTCGCGCCCGCGTCACTGCGCGGGCACACCGATGCACGCGGAGGCTTCCCATGGCTCCACCCGACGCACCGGCCAGCGTCCCTGCCGGCCCGGCGCAGCCCAACCTGTTCGACCTCGACGATCCGGCGCTGGACGTTCCCGTGCCCTTCACCCTCACCGTGCGTGGGCGACGGGTGGTGGACCCGTCCACGCCGGCCCTCCGACTGGTAGGCGGCCGTGACCTGTCCGACGGCGAGCCGTCCGACGCCGACCGTGCCGGTCCTGCGGCGCCGCATCCGGGACGTCCCGACCGGTTCGAGCCGCGGGAACAGGACCGCCGCCTGGTGGCCGACCTCGACCACGGCGGAACCTGGCGCGAGGCCCGGGTGCGGGCGCTCGCCCGGTCCGGGACGTCGGTGGACGACATCGCGGGCGAACTGGAGCTCGCCCCGACCGTGGTCCGGGCGTGGCTGACCGATCCCGCGGTGCCCGCCGACGCCGGGTCCAGCGGCCGGGACCGCGACGTCGTCGCCGGTCGACGGTCCGTCGGGGACGTGGTCCCGGCGGACGTGCAGGGGCTGGCGTTGCTGGCTGCCGTCGGCACGGTCGAACCCGGGGCCGTGGTCGCGACCACGAACCGGATCGGCGTCGGGGAGACGCTCGTGGCGTGGTTGCGCGGCCGCCACGGAGTCACGCCGGGCCAGGTCCGGGTCATCCTCCAGGTCGCGGACCGGGCCACCGCCGACCTGGTCGCCCGCGCCTGGGCCGACCGGCTGGACCTGACCCCGGACCGCGTCAGTGTGGTGGCATGGAGCCGAGCCCCCGGTCCACGCGACGTCCAGGCCACCATCCGGACCAGCGGCCGCGACCTCGCCACGCGCGTCGATGCCCAGTTGCGGGCGTGGCCACTCGTGCCCCCGGCCTGAGCGGCTGGCCCGGTCGACGGCGATCCCGCCAAGTCCGACACGGCCGACGAACCTCCAACGGAAACACCCCGAACCAGGTTGGTCCGGGGTCGTGGTGTGGCTCCGGGGGTGGGGATCGAACCCACGACAACTCGATTAACAGTCGAGTGCTCTGCCAGCTGAGCTACCCCGGAAAGCGCGCCCTGAGCGCGGCCGGAAAGTGTACCAACCTCGTCCCGTTGGGCGGTCCCGCGACCCGCGGTCCCGCGGGGAAGCGCGCCGGGCCCCATACATCTAGCCTGACCGGCATGCTCGCGTCGCCACCCGTCCATCGGTGCGGCGGTCGCGGCCACCAGTCGCCAACCGACGCCGCACGGGTCCGCCCGCGGCAGCCCAGGAGACGTTCATCATGCGCAAGGACCTCGTGGTCACCCCCGACGATCGACCCGGCGTACTGGCCGAGATCGCCGAAACCCTCGCCGAGAACGGTGTCAACATCGAGGCCTGCAGTGCGTTCACCGGCGGCGGTCGCAGTGTCGTCCACCTGCTGGTCGACGACGACGTGGCCGGCGTGGAGGTGCTGGAGGCCAAGGGCCTGACGGTGCACGCCGCCCGCAACGTCGCCATCGCCCAACTCAGCAACGAACCGGGCTCGCTGGCCGCGGCCACCCGCCGGATCCACGACGCCGGCATCAACATCGAGCAGGCCTACTTCGCCAACGACAACCGCCTGGTCGTCGTCAGCGAGGACCCCGAGGGGGTCCGCGACGCGCTGGCCGAGGTCGGTTGACGTCCGCTCCGCCTGCGCTGCCGCGTCGGGCCCCGGGGTCAGGCCAGGCACACGAGCGTCAGCACGCCAGCGCAGCCGGTCTGCAACGCCCGCAGGGTCAGCCCGAACGCGAAGAACGCGCCCCAGGTGAGCCCGACGTAGTCGTGGTGGTCGCGCCGCATGGCGGCGATCCGGCCCCCGACCATCGCCACGAGCGGGAACAACGACCCGTAGAAGTAGTGCAGGAACGCCAAGTCGATCCCGGTCACGCGGCGGCCCAGCAACAGGAACACCACGCCGACGACAGTCTGCAGCAACAGCAGGTTCTCGGTCCAGTGCTGCAGCCCCCAGAACACCGTCGGGGCTTCGGCACGTCCGGCCAGTCGCAGCACGAGGCCGCCGACGGTCAGCACGGCGAAGGCTGCCACCAGCGCGGCTCCCAGCCACGCGTGGATCGTGGTCACGCCGACTCGGCGGCCCGCGTGGTGGTCGTCGGGGACGGCTCCAGCGGCTCGTTGAGGCGGGTCGCGATCCGGAAACTGATCACGGCGACCAGGATCGGTGCGAACACCGTCACCACGCGCAGCACCGTCGTCAGGGTGTCCAGCGGCGTTCCGGTCGCGGCGGCCACCACGTCGTTGGACCCCGACACCCAGATCGCCAGCAGGAACGTCAACGAGCCGAACCCGATCGCGGTGCGTATCGGGACGTCACGCGGACGCTGGTTGATGTGGTGCTCGGCATGGTCCTTCGTGATCCACCGAGCGTCGATCCACGGCCACGCGAACATGATCGTGAACATGATCCCGGGCACCACGACCGACGGCAGGAACACCGACGGGATCGTGATGCCGAAGATGGTCCACTCCCACGCCGGCCACAGCCGAACCAATCCCTCCAGCCAGCCCATGTACCAGTCGGGCTGGGACGGGGCGAAGACTTCGAAGGGTTCGTACTGGCCGTAGAGCCACACCGGGTTGATCTCGAACACGCCGCCCAGGAACGCCAGCACGGCGGCCGTGAAGGCGAAGAGCGACGTCATCGTCAGGGCCTGGTTCGGCCACAGGGGCTCACCGACCACGTTGTCCTCGCGCGCGAGGCGGGTGCGCTTCTGGGTGTGCTTCTGGCGGACGACCATGAACAGGTGCGCGCCAAGCAGCCCGAGCAGGCCGGCCGGAATCAGCATCACGTGCATGATGTGCAGGCGCGGCAGGACCCCGACGCCCGGGTACTCGCCGCCCAGGCCCAGGTAGCCCAGCAGGGGCCCGACGAACGGCACCGACAGCAACGCCGAGTAGCCGATCCGCAGGCCGGTCCCCGACAGCAGGTCGTCGGGGAGGGAGTAGCCCGTGAACCCGGCCCCGAAGGCCAGCAGCAACAGCACGCCCCCGACGACCCAGTTCATCTCGCGGGGTCGACGGAAGGCGCCGGTGAAGAAGATCCGCAACAGGTGGGCGACGATCGCGGCGACGAACAGCAGCGCGGCCCAATGGTGGATCTGGCGGAACAGCAGCCCGGCCCGGACCTCGAAGGACAGTTCCAGCGTGGAGTTGTAGGCGGCCGAGATCATCTGGCCCTGCAGCGGGACGTACGGGCCGTCGTACACGACCAAGTTGGTGTCCGGGGTGTAGAACAGGGCCAGGAAGGTGCCCGTGACCAGCAGGATGACCAGCGAGAACAGCGCGATTTCGCCGATCAGGAACGACCAGTGCCCGGGGAACGCCTTGCGCAGGTACTTGCGTGACCCGGCGGCGAGGCCGAGGCGATCGTCGAGATACCCGGCGACGCGGTCGAGCGCGGAGTCCTTGTCGGTAGCGGTGGCCTCGGTCATCGCGCGACCTCCAGTCGATCCGGTCCGGTGTGGTCGTTCGGTGAGGTCGTGGTCGGCGTCGGGTCAGGCATCGCCGCTCCCGCTCGTCACGTTCCAGAACGACGGTCCCACCGGCGCCGAGAAGTCGCCCAACGCGACCAGGAAGCCCTCGTCGTCGATCCCGATCGGCAACTGGGGGAGGGGTCGTCCGGCCGGGCCCGACAGCACCTCGGCGCCGCGGGTCACCTTGAACTGGGACTGGTGGCAGGGGCAGATGAGTTCGGCGTCCTGGGCCCGGTACAGGCCCACTGGGCAGCCGGCGTGGGTGCAGATCTTGGAGTAGCAGACGAGCCCGTTGACGGTGCCGTCGGGCAGGGCGAGCGTGTCCAGGACGAGTTGGCCGGGACGTGTGCGGATCAGCACGGCCTGGCTGTCGGCCGGGAGGTCGGTGCCGACCGGGAAGACGGTCGCGATCTCGTCGACGGCCAGCGTGTCGGCCCGGATCTCCTCGCCCTCGAGCGTCACCAGTCGGCGCCCGCGGGACCACGAGGTCTCGAACAACTCGCGCCTGGAGGCCGGGTCGAAGATCGGCCCGAGCGACAGGAACGGGACCGTCAGCGCGAGCCCCAGGGACGCGCCTGCCCCGGCCAGCAGCCGGAGGAGGAACTGGCGCCGCCCGCCGCCCTCGACCTGGTCGACGGTCTGGTCGAACTCGCGCCCCAGTTCGGCCCGGTCCTCCGCCCGGGATGGCATCGGTGCCCGGTCCTCGACGATGACGTCGGCACCGACGATCACGCGGACCCAGATGCCCAGGCCGACGCCCACGCCTCCCAGCGACAGGGCCAGCAGGATGCCTTCCGCCTGCGTGTTGCCGCCGACCACGTAGAGCACAACCAGCCCGAGCGCGCAGAGGATCGCGATCCCGAAGGACAGGGCCGCCAGGCGCGTGGCGTTCGCCTCCCGGCGCTCCTCGTCGGCTGGGCCATCGGGATCGCGGGAGGCCTGGTCGGTCGCGCTCTGGTCAGGCATGGGCGCCTCCGGCGGTCGTGGCGTCGTCCTCGGCGTCCTCGGGCAGATCGGTCGTGCCCTCGCGCTCACCAAGCAGGTAGATGACGGTGCCCAGCAGGCCGATCCCGACGACCCACGCGATCAGGCCCTCGTTGACCGGTCCGCCCCGACCGACCGCCACTCCGCCGGGTGACGATCGTGTGGTCACGTCCCCCACCCACGCGACTATCGCATCCAGGTCGTCCTGGGGCAGGGTGTCGTCGCCGAAGACGGGCATGACGCCGGGGCCGACCCGGATCGACTCGGCCACGACGACCGGTTCGACGCCTTCGAGGTTGGAGGAGACGTCGTTGCGGCCGACCGCGATGCCCGCGGCGGTGGGGCCGTGGCAGGCGGCGCAGTTGCTGGTGAACAGTTCCTGGCCGCGAGACTGGTCCGTGTCGTCGAGGTTGCCGACCGTCGGGATGCCGGGGCCGACCTCGATCGGGACCTCGTCGAACGGTTCGCCGGCATCCATCGCGGCCTCGCGGCGCTCGTCCTGGGCCTCGATCGCATCAAGGGTCAGCCTGGTCACGTAGGCCGACAGGGCCGCCCGGTCGGTCTGGTCGTAGTCGGACTCGCGCCGGATCAAGGGATCGAACGCGCTCACGGCCGGCATCCGCCCGGTGCGGACCATGAAGTCGACACTGGCGGCGCCGACGCCGATCAGGGACGGGCCCTGGGCCTTCGTGTCGTTGACCAGCCCGGTGCCCTCGGGACCGTGGCACAGCACACAGGCCTGGCCGTAGATGTTCTCGCCCTGTTGGACCAGGGCCGGGTCGAGGTCGTCGCCCTGGGCATCCGCGCTGCCCTGGACCACGAGGTTCAGTGCGGCCGCGACCGACACGGCGACCAGCACCGCGCCGAGTCGTCGGGACCAGGCGGGGAGGGAGACGGCCACGATGGGGGATCCTTGGGGTGGTCGGTGGTCGTTCGGTGGGCCGTGGTCGCCGGTCCTCATGCACCGACCCAGTGCCAAGATATCGGGTGGGCACGGGCCGGTCGAAGGCGTGCCTCCGTCGCGCTCGTGGGCCATGGGGCGGTCGGTGTGATCGTCGGCAGCACGGTCAATGACCACGATGGAGGGCGTTCTGGGGCCCAACGGCCAGTGGTCGGGTGGCCTCGGCCGATCGACCGTGGTGGTGGTCGAGGGTCGTTGCCAGACCCCTCATCCTTGTAGGAGCGCCGCGGGTGACATGCCCCCGCCCCCGCGCTCCCTTCTTCTCACTTCCCGAGAGTTCATCCATGCGCTGGAACCTGTCCACCCTTCCGATCGGGCGACGACTTGGCCTCGCCGCCGTGCCGGTGGCCGGCCTGCTCGCCTCTGGCGTGGCGCTGGCGACCGAGCCCGAGCCCGCCACGGCCGACGTCGACGTGCAGGCGGCCGGCGTGGCCATCAAGGCCGCGAGCCTGCGCCCGACCCTGGACGTGCCGGCACCCGCTGTCACCGTGCGCCACGTGTTCGTGGATCGCGACGGCTCACCGCTGCCGGTCGTGCCCAAGACCAAGCCCAAGCCCAAGCCGGCCCCCGAGGCCGTCGCCGCCCCCGCGCCGGCGTCAAACCCGGACCCCGAACCGGAGCCCGAATTCGAACCGGCCCCCGAGCCTGAGCCGGAACCGGAGCCTGAGCCGGAACCCGAGCCAGAACCTGAGCCAGAACCTGAGCCTGAGCCGGAACCCGAGCCTGAGCCCGAACCGGAGCCCGAACCGGAGCCCGAGCCCGAACCCGAGCCCGTGGACGAGGGCCCGTCCGGCTCGGTCTGGGACGACATCGCCCAGTGCGAGTCCAGCGGTCGCTGGGACATCACCGAGGGCCTGTTCGAGGGCGGCCTGCAGTTCCACCCCGACACCTGGGACTCCTTCAAGGACTCGGGCATGGCGGACGCCGCCTACCAGGCCTC